>JAPLYA010000062.1 GCA_026395775.1 Candidatus Pacearchaeota archaeon | reverse complement strand
ATATTGTTTTTATTGCAGATTTCAACAGCTTTTCTTATCTGTTCAACTGTAATCCCTTTTTTCATTCTGTTCAAAGCCTCCTGGCTTCCCGATTCAAAACCAAAAGCAATCTGGATACAACCAGCTTTTTTCATTAGCTTTACTAGAGAATCATCAATCATAAACGCTTTTGTCTGGCACTGCCAAACAAACTTAATTTTTCTTTTCAGAATTTCTAGGCAAATTTTCTTGACTTTCTCTTTGTCATGTGTAAAGCTTTGGTCATGGAAAAAAATAGCATCTATCTTGAATTTTTTAATAAGAACTTCAATTTCATCGACAATTCTTTTAACGCTAAACGAGCGGATAATATTGCTCCCGCAGGTTTTTTCCCATAAATCTTTTCCCGTGCAAAAAGTACATCTTGATGGGCAGCCTCTTGTTGTCATTAGTGAGCTTGAGGAAAGCAGGAAATAATAAATATGAGTTAGTTCTGGCTTGAAATAAAACTTTAGATTAAGTTTGTCATAAGGAATCATGGGGATTTCGTCTAAGTCCGCTATTAATTCTCTGAATCCTGTTTCTATTACTGTCTTATTCTTGAAATAAGCTAGCCCTTTTATGCTTCTTATTTGTTTTTCATTAAGTTTGTCGTTATTTTTTGAATGCAAATCCACAAGTTCCTTTAATGTTTGCTCGCCTTCCCCTATTACAACATAATCAAATCCATTATTCAGAAGCTCATCTGGCCTATAAGAAGCGTGAACCCACCCGCCAACAACAACAGTTTTAGGAAGCTTTTCTTTTATTTTTCTTGCAAGTTCAATAACATCCTTCACATCTGAAAACAAAACAGTAAAGCCAACCATCTCAGGATTATACCTAATAATCTCGTTAATTATCTTGTTTTTAACTTCTTGAAAATCTTTTTCACTCAACTTAAAATAAGGCTTTGTCTTGACATCAATTAACTTTGTTTTTGCATTTTCGCAGTACTTATCAACATACCCGGCTAGATTAAGCAATGATAAAGGAAGCTTTCTGCTTGTTGCTCTTAAAGGCGGGCTTACTAAAGCCAATTTATAAACCATACATCTAACCTTTCAGCAATATATTTAAACTTAATTATGTCAAAGAACTTGAATAAGTAGGGTTCCTTGAGCACCCTAAAAACTTATAAAGTAAGTTTTTTTGGTAATCCAGTTATCATGGCAGATTTACAAGAGCAAATGAAAGATTTTTATTCTTCTTCTAATCTTTATCTTAACCAATTAAAAAGCCACAATATTCGGGTTTATTCCAAGTATCTTGATAAAATCTTGACAAGTATCAAGCCGAAATCAAAAATTCTGGACATAGGTTCGGGAGCAGGGCAGGTAGCAAATTTTCTCCAATCAAAAGACTTCAATGTAACCGGGGTAGATATTTCTCCTTTATTTATAAGAGAAGCCAAGTTTCAAGCTTCTAAATCAAAACTTAAAACCAAATTTTGGTTATGGATTCTTGCAAGTTAAAGTTTCCAAGTTCAAGCTTAGATGCAGTCATATCAGCTGAAACACTAGAGCATGTTCTTGAGCCAGAAAAAGTTTTAAAAGAAATCTCAAGAGTTTTGAAAAAATCAGGAATCCTAGTTTTAAGATTTCCTAACAAACAGTCAAAATTCAAGAATCTTTTAACAAGACTGATAGGGAGACCTCGATTCGAAATTATCGAGCCAAATCTCAGCAATCATGTTAAAGGAAATGATGAAGATCTTTGCTATAAAGCCTCAACTTCTGATGTTATTATTTTTTTAAGAAAACAAAACTTCAAAATTATTTATACAAAACCATTTTTCTGGCCTTCTGCCTTGATTGTTGCTAGGAAAAATTAGAATAAATAACGGCTTATTTTTCAAACTAGCCTTGCAAAAGATTTAAAAAGTAAGTCAGGTATATCAAAATTATAGGGTAACTTAAAATGAGAGTATTAGTAACAGGTGGATGCGGATTCCTTGGAACAAATATTTGTTTATATTATAAAAACAAAGATGCAGATGTCATAGCATATGATAATCTTACAAAACACGAATTTTCAAGAAATCCCTATATGAGACCTTCAGCAAGAAATCATACTTATGAGACATTAAAAAAATCAGGGGTCGATGTTTTGATTGGAGATGTAAGAGACAAAAATTATTTATTAGAAGCAGCAAAAAATTGTGATTATATATGCCATACAGCAGCACAGCCTGCAATGACTATCTCTTGGGAAGACCCCGAACTTGATTTTTCAACAAATACTTTAGGCACTTTCAATGTTTTAGATGTAGCAAGAAAACTTGATATACCTGTTGCAATCTGTTCAACTGTGCATACCTATGGCCCGGATTTGATAAATTCCCAACTAAAAGAAGAAGAAACCAGGTATACCCGAATTCCAGCCTCCATAAATGAAGAATTGCCTCTCCTTCAGGGAATGGTAACCCCACTCCATGCTTCAAAAAGATGCAATGAAATATATGCGCAATCTTATATTGATACATATAGTCTACCTGTTTCATGTTTTAGATTAACTGGGATATATGGCCCGCATCAGTTTGGCGGAGAGGATCACGGTTGGGTTGCTAATTTTGCCATAAGATCTATTATAGGAGAACCAATTACTATATTTGGCACAGGAAAACAAGTAAGAGACATACTATATGCTTCAGATGTCGCCGCAGCTTTTGATGCATTTTACAATAACAAAAAGCCGGGCATCTATACTCTGGGCGGGGGCGAGCCGAATATGATCTCCTTGAATGAATGCATAACGCTTATAAAAAAAATAACCGCTCAGAACCCCGAAATAATATTCGATAAAGATCGACCCGGGGATCTAAGATACTTTGTAGGAGATCATTCAAAATTTACAAAAGCAACAGGATGGACGCCAAAAATAAGGCCCAGTGAAGGTGTTGCAAGATTGATATCATGGGTTAAAGAAAATGAATCCTTATTTATCAAAAGAGCCCCAAAAGTTTAATGCATTGATCCTCGCTGGAGGCAGGGGAAAACGATTAAATGAATATACAAAAGAAGAAAATAAGTGCATGCTCCAGCACAAGGGAAAACCTCTAATTGAGTATAGCCTAGATAATGCATTGAAGATAGGAGTTCAAAAAATAATAATTGTTGTTGGCTATTTGCCAGAGAGTATAATAAACCACTATGGAAACTTCTACAAAGGGGTTCCAATAAGATATGTATTCCAGAAAGAACAACTAGGAGTAGTTCATGCAATTGGATGCGCAAAACAAGAACTTTCAGATTCGGATTTTCTCTTATTTTTAGGTGATGAATTTTTGTTGAACCCCGACCATAAAAATTTGATTGAAACTTTTATTAAAGAGGATGCTTTTGTAGTCTGTGGTGTAATTAAAGTAGATAATCGAAACCAGATTTCGAAAACTTATTCAATTCTGTATGATAAGGAGTCAAAACAAATATTTAGGCTAATTGAAAAACCCAAAAATCCAACAAATAATTTAATGGGCACGGGGAATATAGTTTTTAAAAAAGAAATATTAGATTATCTTGAAAAAACTCCAATAAACCAGCAGCGTGGAGAGCAAGAACTTCCAGACCTTGTGCAATGTGCGATTGATGAAGGTAAAAAAGTATTCTTTCATCAAATAGGGGAAACATATATTAATGTTAATACCCCCGAAGATATTCTGATACAAAAGAATGTAACATAATAGAGAAAAGATGCCATATAAAAAAAAGTCTCATTTCAAAAAGTTTCTCGTGGTAATTCCTGCATATAATGAAGAGGATACAATAAAAGAAGTTATTCAAAGAACACTACCTTATTGTGATATCTGCGTTGTCAACGATGCAAGCAAGGATGACACAGAAAAAATAGTAAATTCTTTCAAAACAGTAACATGTATAACTCATAAGAAAAACACTCATATTCCTGGAGCGATATTAGACGGGTTTAGATATGCAGTAGAAAAAAATTATGACTATATCATTACTATGGATGCCGGATTGAGCCATAAACCAGAAGAGCTTCCCAGATTTATCAATTTTCGAGATTGCGATCTTGTTTTAAGTGTAAGAAAAAACAGGACAAATGTTCCATTAACGAGGAAGATCCTTAGTAAATCAGGCACAATGCTTATTAATATTGCGCTTCGTCCGATAGGAAGCAATCTTCCCAAGCCTCGTTTTCACGACATCACATCAGGTTACAGAAGATATTCCAATAGAGCAGCAAGGTTGCTTTTAAATAGAAAAATGAAAGCAAAATCTTTTGATTTTCTTACAGAATCTCTAATGTTTATCTATCGAAATAAAATGACTATAAAAGAAGTTCAAATTTCATATAAATTTTCAAATAGTTCATTGAATAGGCGAGTCATAATAGATAGCTTAAAGATGTTCTTAAACATATTATTATCAAGAAGAAAATAATCCCCATATATCATTCAAGCAGTTAAAAAATCAATCTTTTCTCACCCAAACTCCGTCAAATTTGGTTTTATTATAATCTCTGTCCAGATATGGCTGGATCTCATCTATCTGATATTCAAGAAAAACAGTTCTTATAAACAGGGGCTTGTAAGTCTCAATCTGTTGTGAATAGCTTTCATTTTTTGCAATATTAAGCTTTACTAGTTCATTCATAAAAACATTTTGAGTGAAGGAGGCAAAGTTAGTATCTTCATGAAAAATGAGCCAGCCTTCATCAAGGCTCGGCTGGCTGTGATTCTTAAAACTTAAGAAATAATTGAGCTCAGCCTTTTCCTGATTAAGATCAGTTCTTGATAAATCAAAAGTCATAGCTCCTAGAGGCACTATAAAGCCAAAAATTATAAATAAGATGATAATCAGCGAGTGTAATTTCACATTCTTGATTGTTTTTTCAATCTTGTCAAACTTAAGAGAGATTAGCAGAGCTATAAAAGGCATAATAAGTATATAGTATTGCGGTCCAATTAATCCTTTTACTACAGAGACTATCAAGAAAGCCAATGAGCCTAGCACTAACAAGGATAATGCCGTGTTCTTCCTTATCAACTTTATATCAGTTAATGCGTATAGAAACAAAAATATAGATATGGGATTAGTTACAAGATATGTAAGTAAATTATAATATACTGGATTACCACCTACAGACTTATAATTAAGATAAATAGTTAACAAGAAAAATCGTATTAGCTTTTCTTTTGTGTTAAATAAGAAAAAACAAAATAATGCCGAAATAACAACTGCGCCCAAAATAAATGGCGCTAGATCCGAAAATTTTTTGTTTTTTCTTATTACAAATAGATATATTAAAAAAATGACGCTAGAGAAGAATATTGTTTTAATATGTGTGAAAAAAGCGAGCATTAATAACAAGACGATAAAAAAGGATATTCCTTTGTGATATTTGCTCTATTTTTAGATAATCAGGAGATACAAAGATAAGGTTATGAAAAATAAAGCAGTAGTATCGGGCCTTATCTGGTAGATTGATGTAAAGAATTGTCTGAGGGAGAGGGTAAAAAATAAGGTATAAAGTGCAACTTTTTTATTGTAAAGAATCTTGGCAGATTTGTAAATAAAAATGAATGAGACAATAAAAAGTATAAAATTAAATGCTCTTAATATAAATATCATAGATAAATTTTCCCCGAATATTTTTATGAATAAGGAATTTATAAGATAAGAAAAAGGCATGTGGTGCGCAAAAAAATTAAGATAAATTGTCTTCCCTTGGGACAGAAGATAAGAAACATGAAGATGTTGTCGCTCATCAGATATTATCGAAAAAGTGAACATAAATATAAGATTGTATATTATTAAAAAGAGTATAAAAATAATGAGTATTATCTCGCTATGTTTTTTCCAAAAATCATTTAGTCTAACTGCAGTTTTTTTATCAAAAATGAATATCACTACTAAAAATTCAAAAATAAATAATAAAAAAAAGGCAATATGTGAAAGCCACAGCGGGAGATGGAAGAACCCAGTAAATCCATTTATAAAAGAAATTATCTGCCCATAAAAAAGAAGATTAATCCCTAGTTGAACTGCTATTAATAAAAAGAGCACTATTTTATTGTTCATGCCTATTAATACTGCAGGGGTTTTATAAACTTTTGTCGAATACCGGGTTCTGAACTTGACTTGCTTTAGATAATATTTTAAATAGCTTTTTCTTGCCAATATGATGAACATTATGTTTCAATGCGGAAGTTGGCATTATGACAAGGGCGGAACAGACCTATTTGTAAAAACCTTTTCCTATTGGTTGGCTAGAAAAGGCCATAAGATTGTAGTTCTTGTTCATAGACTGGAAGAAGAAAAATGTCAGGACGAAGATATTCAGTTAGGTAAAGGGATAATCAAAGTCAGATATACTCCAAGCCAGAGAAAAGGCATAAGATTCAATCCTTTTGTTTATGCCTATCGGCTAGCTATAACTTCTTATTTTATGTATCGCCTTGCAAAATCAGAGCAAGTTAATGCAATTATAGTAGGAGAGCCTGAACTTTTGGCTGTTCTGCCATTAAAGCTTACAAAAACAAAGATTATTTTGAGAGGAGGCGCTTTAATGTACGAAACTTTAAGCAAGGAACTAGATAATGAAAAGCCCGGGCTTTATTCAAAATTATTCAAGTTTATAATAAAAATTTATAACAACATTACTCTAAAACTTCCTGATGTAATGGTCCCAGTAAACCAAGCAGAGTATGATTTTATGAATCTTAAGAAGAAAATTAAAGCAGTAATAGAGACAATCCCCCACGGGGTAGATATTGATTTATTTAAGCCTTCAAACACAAAAAAAGAAAAGATAATTGTTGGCTATGTTGGAAGGCTCGCCCCGATTAAATATCCGGAACTTGCACTAGAAATATTTAAGCAAGCCTCTCAAGACTCAAAAAACACAGAGTTTTGGTGGGTCGGTCCTTTAGACCCAAGCTATCCCAAAGATTTTTTTGAGAAACTAAAACTCAAGATGAATCTAAAAAATGCAAAATATTTAGAAAAAGTTGATAATAACAAATTGCCCAAATATTTAAACAAAATGTCAGTCTTCTTGCAAGTAGAACAGCAGAAGAACGTATCAAGATCAACTACAGAAGCAGCCTCTTGCGGATTGCCAGTTGTTGCCTTAAATCAAGGCAAAGAAGAATATGGCTTTTTCACATCAAGCAAATCCAAGGCAATTCAAGAACTAGAAAAATTAATCAAGAACAAACCCCATAGAGATTTAAAATCAGCTCTTGCTAGGAAAATCATAGAAAAGCATTTTTCAGAAGACACAATATACTCTAAATTTTTATCAGTATTAAAATGAGCTTATATCAAACAGAAAACTGGAAAAAAGTAATGCAAGATTCGGGCTACAGGCTTTTAGAACTTGAAGGAATGAACGCTTTTGAAGCCAAGATAGAGTCATTTCTAGGAGAGAAAAAGATAATTTTTGCCAGAGGAACTCCTTCAGAACAAGCTTTGAAGGAGTTTGCCGAAAAAAGTAAAGAATATTCTTATGGAACAATAACCCCTCAAATAACAAATTATGATGATGTTTTGTTTAAAAAACTAGGTTTTAAGAGAACAGATGATTTTACAATAATGGTCTCTCTTGAGAAATCAAAAGACGAGTTATTCAAGCAACTAGAAAAAAAATCCTCAAGGTGGGGTGTGAAAACCGCCGAAAAAAACTCTTTGATTTTTGCAGAAGTCCGCGAATCTGAATTAAAAGAAATTTTTAAATTATATAAAGACACAGCAGATAAGGGGGGCTATAAATCCGAGCCATTTGAATTTTTCTCTTCTTGCTACAAAAATATTGTGAAAGAGAACCAGGGGAAGTTTTTTGTTGTAAAACAAAAACCGAATAAAATTCTTGCAGGAGCATTGCTTTTGATTGATTTGGATCATACAATGCTGCATTTGACAGGAGCTTCTGATCTTGCTTACAGACTTCAAGCCATGCCATTTTTATACTGGAATCTTATATTATACTCGAAGTCTCTTAACAAGAAATATTTTGATTTAGGAGGCTATGATGCAGAGGCAAAAGAAGGAGAGAAAACTTATGCCATCAACAGATTCAAAACTAATTTTGGCGGAGATATCTGGCCCCAGCCCATATATTCCACTGGCTCTTTTTATACTTTAACAAGAAAACTCCTAAGAAAATTCCGGTTTATAAAAAAGATTTATTCTAAATCTAAATAAAAACTTGTTCTGTTTTTTCCTTAACCAGATTTCTTACAAAAGGAATCTTCACAAGGAACCTTCCAATCAACACTTCTTTTATAAAATCATATTTTAAAAAAGGATAAGCTATTTTTCCAATTAGGCCTAGTTTACTGAGTCTTTTTCTTAAAACTCTGTTTCGTATAGTATGTCTTATCTGCTCTGTCTTCCTTAGCATCTTTATTCTATCTTTTCTAGGAAATTCTGGAGTCGAAAAAACAGGTTCGTCTGAATAATAGGGCGCATTTTTCAAATATTCTTCAGGGGGAATGATAAACAGTTTGTTTTTCTCAACATAATTGTAAAGCTCTGTTCCTGGAAATGGAACGAGATTATAAAAATTTGCTCCAGCCACATCGTATTTTAATGCAATGTTTATTGAATCCTGCACATCCTTCACAGTCTCCCCAGGAGAACCAACTAGAAAGAATAAGTATACTTCAAAACCAAGCCTAATGGAGTCTTTTATGGCTTTTTCTATCTGTTCTATTCTTTCACCTTTCTTTAGGATTCCTAGAATTCTATTGTTACCTGATTCAACACCAAAACTTAGATATTTGAATCCAGCCCGCCTCATTTTTTTCAAAACCTCGTAATCAACCTTGTCTGCCCTTATGCCATCACACGCAAATGTGGCTTTTATCTTATTTTTGATAATTAAATTGCAAATCTCAATTGTTCTTTTTTTATCAAATGTAAAATTGTCATCTACAATGTGAAAATACCTTATTCCTTGGCCGACCCAGTATTTAATTTCTTCCATGATATTTTCAGGGCTTCTTGCTCTGAATAATTTTCCAGATCCAAAATGAGCAGAGCAATAAATGCATGAATACGGACAGCCTCTTGAGGTGACAATGCTTCTCCCTCTGCCCCCATACTTTTCAAGCTCAGCTGTTTCATATCTCGGCCACGGGATTTTATCAAGATTTTTGATAAATTTTCTTGCGGGATTTTCAATTATCTTATTGTTTTTTCTGTAAATTAAATTCTTTATTTTCTTGGGTTTAATGCCCCTAACCAGTTCAAGTAAGGCTTCTTCTCCTTCGCATTTAATAGCAAAATCTGCCTTGCATTCTTCTAAAACCTTGGATTTTATCATAGAAACATGTGGCCCCCCAATAATTATCCTAGCTTTAGCTTCTTTTTTCAGCAAGTTTGCCAGATCGTATCCCCTATTTCTATTTGCAGTAACCATTGTAATTGCTATAAAATCAGGGAGAAATTGATTTATTTTTTCTAAAAGCTTGCTTAAAGAGCATCCCAAACGCATATCTATTATTCTATTTTCTATCTTGTTTTTGATTAAATATTCAGACAGATACCCAACCCCAGTATGGGGATACTCTGGATATTCTTCAGATTGCTTTGGAATCACAAACAAAACTTTAACCATCAGTCCTGTATTCTAGACAATTTTATAAACCTTGCCACTGCTATATTATCATGGATATTTTGATGATCGGCATTACTCCTCCAATTGAAGGAGGGAGCCAAAGGCACATATACGAGATTTCCTCTAAAATAAATTGCCAAGTACTGACTCAAAAAGGCTCTATTTGCAAGAATAAGATAGAACTGCCTGTTCTAGACAACAACCAGCTCTTGCTTAATCTCACTCCTCTTGCAATACTACTTAAAATAAGGTATAAAGTTGTTATAACAGTTCACGGTATAACTGGTTTTAAGTTCTATGAATCAAAGTTACTATGGTTTTTTTTCAAACAGGGCTTAAAGCTAGCTGATTTAATAATTAGTGTAAGCGTAAATGATAAGATGCTCCTAGATAAAGAATTCTCGAATGTTATTTATATATCTAATGGAGTAGATCTTGAATTGTACAGAAATATTAACCCAGAAATTAAGAAGCAAATAACTTTCGTTGGCAGGATTCACGAGCAAAAAGGTGTAGTTTACTTATTGGAGGCTTTTACCCTATTAACAAAACAAAATCCTGATTTTGAATTGAATATTATAGGGAAGATTAATCCCTTAGCTTCAAGCCTAAAGAACCAATTTTCTAATCCTAAAATAATCTGGAAAGGATTTATTCTGGATAGAAAAATTTTATTTAAAGAGATAGCAAGCTCATATGCCCTAGTATATCCTTCATTATGGGAAGCTTTGCCCTGGCCTGCTTTATTAGAGGGCTTAGCCTCTGGCAGGCCAATAGTTGCTTCAGATCTTCAGGGAATGAGAAAAGTATTCAATAATAAGAAGAATATACTTTTATGTACCCCTGGAAATTCCAAAGAGCTTGCTGAAAAAATCCAGCTTTTATTAAAAAATAAGAATATGGCTGAAAAAGTTGGAAAAGCAGGAAAAAATTTATCCTTAAGATTTGATTGGCAGGAAATCGCCAGGAAAATAAACTCAGAATATGGCAAACTCTAAAATATTATTTACAATTGATGTAGAACCTGACTTGCACACTGGAAAGTATGAGGGGATTACAACAGGCTTAAAAACAGCAGAGTCTATTTTTTCAAAATATAATATAAAACCTATTTTATTTGTAACTTCAGACTGCATAAAAAAATATCCTGAGATTTTTTTAGAGCTAAATAAAAAAGGATGGGAAATTTCATTCCATGGGCTAACACATAAGCGTTTTGATTCTCTGAGTTTTGAGGAAAAAGAATATGAAATTAAAGAATCTCTAAGAATTTTCAAAAAATTCAATTTAAAACCGAAGGGGTTTAGGGCCCCACAGCACAGCATAGATGATTCTACTCTAAACTTATTGGAAAAATATAATTTTGAGTATGATTCTTCATATACCCCATTAAATTTGCTGCAACTTATTTTTTTCCCTAAGAAAATTGGATTATGGATTAGATGTTTTTTTTCACCAAGAAGAACATGGCAAATAAGAAAAAATCTAATAGAAAAACCAACAAGCTCCTTTCTCTTGCCATTTACTTCTTTAACCTTGAGAATCCCGCCTGTTTCTCTTCTTAAACTATATTTTAAATTCATAAAGCTTTTATATGCCGAGCCTATTTTTTACTGTCATTCTTGGGACTTTATTAAAGTCCGGGGAAGCAGAATAGATGGGCTTTTTCCAAGTTCTGTATTTCAGGAGAAATTAATTAGATTATTAAAATGGACAAAACAAAAGAATTAAAAGCTACCTGGGACAAGCATGCCTCAAAGAGGAATTATAAAGCTCCTGCTTTAGAAGAACTTAAGAAATCAGACGATTTCATAATCAGATTTCTTTTAAAAACTAAAGCCAAAGGTCTGCTTTTAGATGCGGGGTGTGGTTCAGGAGGATACATCACTGCTGCAAGATTAATTGGCTTTAAATCAGTTGGGCTTGATATTTCAGAACAAGCGGTCAACATAGCAAGAAAAAGAAAAGAAAAAGTTATTTTAGGGGATATGAGAAAAATGTCTTTTAAGAATAATACTTTTGATATTGTGACAGCAGGGGGGAGTATAGAGCATTTTCCAGAGACTCATCAAGCCATAAGAGAAATTTCAAGAGTTCTTAAAAATCAAGGTATATTAATTGTCAATGTTCCCTACAAATATGCTTTATTATATTCCTTATCCAGAAAAATTCAACAAATGCTGGGAATATGGAAAGCTGGATATGAAAAAGCTTTTTCTAAGGCAGAATTCTCGAAACTTCTAAAGAAAAATAATTTTGAAATATTAAAGATAGAAGTAACACCAATTGCCCAAGGGAAACATAAGATAATTAGCAATTTCCTTAGATTATTTGATATGCCATTTTATTTTTTGGGTTTAGGGGGGGGGCATGTTTATTTTATTGCAAGAAAAAAATGAAAATTCTATTAGTTTATCCGAATATTGTAGAGTCCCCTAAAGATATCTCCCATGGATTAGCAATAATCTCAGCTGTTTTAAAAAAAGAAAAGCATCAAGTCAAGCTGATAGACACAAGTTTTGGCCTGTCAGACAGTCAGATTCTAAAATCGGCAAAAAGCTTTTCTCCAGACTTAATTGCATTTACAACAGCAACAAACGATTTTGAATATGCTTGTCATATTGCAAAAATTTTTAAAAAAAATTTTAAAGTTCCAATAATTGCGGGCGGGTTTCACCCAACCATTGCTCCCGAAGAAGCAATAAATCAGGAATGTTTTGATATTGTCTGCATAGGTGAAGGAGAGCTTACTATTTCTGAGCTAGTCTCAAGTTTAAAAAAAGGAAAAATCAGCACAAAAATAAAAAACCTATGGTTTAAAATTAAAGAAAAAGGAAAAACCAGAATAATAAAAAATCCCATTCGTCCGTTAATTCAGGACTTAGACAGCCTGCCTTTTGCCGATAGAAATCTATTTGATTATAAAAAATATCTTGATTGGAATCATGGTACTGCCAGTTTTGTATCAACTCGGGGCTGCCCCTTTAAATGTAGTTATTGCATAAATCATTTTCTTGCAAAAATGTATTGTGACAAGGGGAAATATGTAAGATTCAGGAGCATAAATAATCTCCTTAGAGAGATAACTCAAGTAATAAAAGACTTCCCGCAGATAAAATTAATAGAGTTCTATGATGACACTTTTACCTTAGATGAAGCTAGGATAAAGCAATTCTGTTCAAGATATAAAAAAGAAATAGGCTTGCCTTTTAATATAAATGCCAGAGTAAACGCAGTTAATCCAGAAATGTTTAAATTATTAAAGCAAGCAGGTTGTGTTCGCGTTTCAATAGGCATAGAATCAGGTGACGAGTTTATTCGCAATAAGATACTGAAAAGAAATATGTCTGACAAGCAGATAATTGAAGTTTTCAAAGAAGCAAGAGAAGCTGGATTGAAAACCTACGCTTTTAATATGATAGGCATACCATTTGAGACTAAATTCAGTATTAAAAAAACAATTGACTTAAATAGGAAATGCCAACCCGATTATGTTGGAGTAAGCATTTTTAATGCTTTTAAAGGAACAGAAATCTACGAGCTTTGTTTAAAGAAAAATTGGCTGAGAAAAAATTATTCCAGCTCATATTTCAGGGATTCCAATATAAAGCATCCAAATTTCAGCATTTCTCAGCTAAGAAGAATAAGAAACAGCTTCGGATTTAGAGTTTTCATAGGCTATAATCCAATAAGGGCTATTGTAGACTTAATAGATAAAAATTTATCGCAGTTCAACTTGTACATATTTATAAGGTCTAAACTAATAGAAAAACTAAGATTGTTAAAATGAAAAAAACTTTGATAAATTTTTTGCCTTTTAAATTCTTACGAGGTTTAAAATGAAAATAGCTTTTTTATGTATATATAGTCATCCAAGCATTTGCGGAGTTTGGAGCCGAGTTTATAATATTGCTAAACTCCTTGTTGAAAAAGGACATGAAGTGGGCATTTTTTCTACAAACAGTGTAAAAGGTTCAAGCC
>JAPLYA010000041.1 GCA_026395775.1 Candidatus Pacearchaeota archaeon | reverse complement strand
GGAGTATTTGATAGGGTTGTAAACGACTTGAATGTTCCTGTTACTAGCTTTAAAGCAACAGATGTTGTGATGGTTTGCAATCCTGTGAAGTCTGCTAGTGGTTTGCAATCATGGAGAAGAATGATTTCTGTTACTGAAGTTAGAAAACATTGGACAAAAGATCCTTTGGAGGAAAAAGGTTTTGTCGATTTGCTGAAATATAATGTTGATAAGGATGAACTAGTACCAACAGATGATTTGATTAATGGTGATTCTGAAATTATAAAGAGTGTTGCTGCTGGTGTTAAGGGCTGGGCTGGAAACTGGGATGCTGTTTATGATAATATTTTATTAAGAGGAAAGATAAAACAAGAGCTAGTCAATATCTCTGAAAAATTAAAGATGCCTGAGTTACTTGAGGCTAAGTTTAACAGCTTGAGCAATGCTGTTTTTTATGAGATTTCTGAACAGGTTAGAAAAGAGATTGGCCTGCCTTTGAGCGAGAGAGTATTTCCTTTGTGGCAGAGTTGGATTCAGAAGAATATTAGGGAGCTATGACTGAGAAGTAAGAACTAAACTGCTGTTTTTGTATACTTGGTAATTGTGTGAGCAATTTTTTAAACCAACCAACACAATTTTTTTATTGTATAAGAAGTTTTCTTTTTAACTTTCTAGCTATTATAATTAACTTCCAAAAGCAAGATTTATAAAGTTACTAATAGTTACTAAAAGTAACTATGATGAACCTTTTTGGGGTTCCCAACTGTCGTGCTTAACAGCACAACATGTTAACAAATCACAGTTAACTTAAAATGGCTGAAGTTGTGAAGATAGATTCTGGGTTAATGAAGCAGGTTGAAGAGCTTGTTAAAAAACAGAAGTTTGTGTATTCTAGCAAGAAGCAGGTGGTTAATTTGGCGATAATTGAGTTTTTAAAGTCGAAAACTGTTATTAATAAAAAGAGGGGAAAATGATAAAAAGAGTTAAATTGAAAACTATTTTTGTAAACTTAACTAGCAAGCGAGCAGTTCAATTAAACAACCAACACAATTTTTTTAGTGTATCAAAGAGTTTTTCTTTTACCGACAAAATCCGCTTAATTGAGGTGAAATCATGAATGTAGATGAAGTTCTTAGCAAATATGGAAGAAAGCTAGATGAGCAGATAGAGAAAGAAGATGTGAATACGGTGCAAGTAAGCCGCGAGTATAACCAATTTAAGCAAGATATGATGCCCTCTCTGTCAAGATATGAAAGGTTATGTCGAGGATTGGGGAGCTTGATTAAAATTAAAATTGCTAAGAAAGATAATGACAGAATACAGAGGTGGCTGGACATAGCACATTTGGATGTTGTTCCAAGTCAGGCAATAACTCTTGCTATTGTTGCCTTGTTGATCAGCTTGCTTTCTGGAATTCTGGTTTTTGCTGCTATTTTCATTACTACTCAGAATTTTTCACTAACTTTTTTGTTTTTAGTATTAATACTTGGGATGTTTTTGTTTTATTATTTTTATTCTGCTCCCCAGAGACTTGCGAATAAATGGAGACTTAAGGCTAGCAGTCAGATGGTTCCTTGCATACTTTATGTTGTTGCTTACATGAAACACACGAGTAATTTAGAAAGAGCTGTTGCTTTTGCCAGTCAACATTTGCAAGCCCCATTAGCTTTAGACTTAAGAAAGGTTTTCTGGGATGTTGAAACTGGAAGGTATAGCAATGTTAAGGATTCTTTGGATAATTATCTTGAAACCTGGAGAGACAGCAATATAGAGTTTATAGAAAGCTTTCATCTTGTTGAATCAAGCCTATATGAACCTAGTGAAGAGAGAAGAATTCAAGTTCTAGAAAGAGCCTTGCAAGTTATTCTTGATGGAGTATATGAGAAGATGATGTCTTATTCTAGAGATATTCGTTCTCCATTGACTAATTTGTATATGCTGGGCATTGTCTTGCCAACCTTGGGAATCGCTCTGTTGCCTCTGGCTTCTACTTTGCTTGGGGGGGTGTTAGAATGGTATCATGTTTTTGTTTTATTTAATTTGATTATCCCCTTTCTAGTTTTTTATTTAACAGATAAAGTTTTATTATTGCGTCCAGGTGGATATGGTGAAACGAATTTACTAGAGAGAAACCCTTATTATTATAAATATAAAAGCAAGGTTCCTTATTTTAAG
>JAPLYA010000135.1 GCA_026395775.1 Candidatus Pacearchaeota archaeon | reverse complement strand
TTATGAAAATGAAGGCAGAGAATTTTTTAGAGTTTTATTTGGTTCTATAAAATCAGAATTATAATATTAATTTAATCGTTATACCCTACAGCTTGCTGTAGGGTGAAAGCCAAAGAAAATCTATTAAACACTAACTTGTTCTAAGTTAAATGGAAAGTGAATTGTGTAGAGCAAGCCATAAAGTTTTCAAGATAAAATATCACTTTGTCTTTTGTATCAAATATAGAAAAGATTTGTTTCTTGAAGAAAAATATACTGAAACAATAAAGAAAACTTGTGAGGAGCAATAAAATTATTTGAGAATTATCCCGAATTAAAAAAAGATTTATGGGGCGGCGAGTTTTGGAGTGACGGGGGTTATGTTGCAACAGTTGGAGAAGGAGTTAACGCAGACATAATCAGAGAATATATCGAAAAGCAGGGACGAAAAGGAGAACATCTTAAGCTGTTCGATTTCATTTAGAGATGCCCTGTGCTCTTGGCACAGGGAGGTTCACTTGGGAAATTCTAGAGAAGCTGCTAAAAGATTAGGATATAGCCAACCAACTATAACAAAATATTGGAGAGAAAATAGACTCGAAATAAGAAAAAGAGGGCGACCTAAAAAATCAAAAGCTTGATTTGATTTTATCAAGATAACCTTTTTTGTCAAGCCATTGAACTTGTGTTGGATTGTATTTGAATAGAACATCTCCTTTCTCATTGTCAAATTCCCAGGGTTCGATTATTACAACATCTCCTTCTCTTAGCCAGAGAGCTCGTTTTAATCTTCCAGGGACTCTGCAATTTCTTGTTTTACCATCTGCACATTTTACCATCATTCTTATTCCGCCTACTCTTTGTTCTATTACTCCAATAATCTCGTTACCCCTAGGTAACTTTACTCTTACAAATTCTGTTTGTTGTTCTTGCTGTTCCATAAATAAGATTGTTGAAATTAGTTTATAAAGCTATTGAGAAATTTGTTTAGAGAGGTAAGAGATAACTGATGCTTTTGTAAACTTGAAATTGGGGTTCATGGGTAATTTAATTAAGCAAACAATTTTTTAAACCAAACACAATTACTTTGTTTACTAAAATAGTTTTATTTTTACCAACTAGAAATTAAATCAAAACCAGAGCAAAAGGAACACCTTGAATTGTTTTGATTCCTTCTTTGTCTATTATCCCTGCTTTTAGAGCTGCTTGGACTGAGCTTGAGCCAGCTATGTTGAATGTGGCATCTTCTTTTGCCAAATCTATCATTTGCTCTACTAATCTGTCTTCTTCAATCTCTTCTCCATTGTAGAAGTTTTCTCTTATATCTAGCAACTCGATACCTTCTTCAAAACATTTGCCTAGAATATCTGAGTCACAGATAGCTACAACTGTTCTGTATGTTTTATGTATCTTGATTTTCATGATGTTTCAAGCTAATTGTAATTTTTAAATATTTGTATTGATTTAATGCAGTCCGAATAATCTCAAACTAACCGAAAAGTTTTCTTTTTGTCCGAATAGTGTCCGAAAAGTAAAGGGTTAATTTTTATTGAAGTTCTCAACAATTTTAATCTCTTTAAGTGTTAATTTTCTTCATTATGGCAATCAAATTATCTGCAATTTCTTCGCCTTTTTTCGTTAGTCTAATTCCTTTAGTTCTTTTATCTAAGTCAATAAACTCAATAAGCCCTAATTGTTTAAACAAAGTTAGTATTTGATTAACTCTTGCATAGCCCAAATTAATAGTCTTGGAAAGTTTCAGTGCATATCTTTCAGTTGGTTTGGAATTTCGTATGTTTATTAGTAAGTCAGTTCCTTTAAAGAAAAATATTTTATTAGATTCCATCTTTATCTACCCCTGCTTCTTTTAAAGCATTCCCCCAGCTTCCAAAATATTTAATATAAGTAGCATAATTTGGTCTATCTCTATCATTCTGAACATCTATAGTTCTCGGTCTTTTATTTCCTCGTTGCTTATATAGCCTCTTTAAATCCTTAATGAGTTCTTTTCGTAGAAAATCATCCTGATTTGCCATCTTAAAATAAATTTTCAACAATTTTAATTTCTTCATCTGTTAATTTATAGAGTTTGTAAACAAACTGGTCAATTTTTTTCTGAAGTTCTTTAACTTTACATTGTTTCTCTTTGTTTTCGGGATAGTCCTTATCTTTAGTTATTGAAAAAATTTCATTGACTAATTTAACAAATGGTTTCTGTTCTTCTTTTGAAACATAAGGAATTGGAAAATCTTTTAAACCTTTTCCTCTATTGCTCCCCATAGGCAAACGTGTTGCACTACCCGATGAAGCCTTAGATAAAATATTCTTTTCTTTAGCATAAAAAGTAATAAGTTTTGAGTTTAAAACAGCTAATAAATAAAATAGTTCTTCTTTATTTTTTGTTTTACTGTTTATAACATAAACACTGTTATCACAATAAAAATCAGAATCATCAGAATATGCTGCTTCTATACAAACTTTTCCACTTAATGACTGTCTAACAAATATCTTTGGTTGATTATATCTATCGTCAGTCTTACCCAAAGAAACTCTAGCTTTTTCTTTAATTCTGGATAAATACGCATTCATACTATATCCTAAACTTTTATCAAAACAAATATAAGGCATCTTTCTACTAGTTTCATTTAGCTGTTCTTTAGTTGGATATTCTAAAAAGAACGGGCTTATATTTCCGCTAAATATTGCTTTGTGATACTTTGAATTAATCCTTTTATCTGAAAGAAATGGAGGTAATCTAGATTCAGGTCTATTTGTAACATTCATTCCTGAAATTGGAAGAAAGTTAATTTCTAGGGATGGATTTAATTCTATTAATTTGATAATTTTCTCAAATTTATTTGGTCTAGAAAAATTAAAATCTAAACTATTTTTCCATTCTTTTTGTTTGATTTCTTCTGCCTTACCATCTAACCCATCTTTCCAAATTAATGAATGAGAATCAATATAATCTGTTTTATTAAAGCTAATTATTATCTGTTTTGTATTAACTCCCTGAAATGCTTCCAAATTGTCTACTAACTCTAAAATGTTATACTTCAATAATTCTTTTCTTATTTCAGTATAAACGGTGGTATAAAACCCGCTCCCATCAATAATCATACTTAGATAGCTACCAGGGGTAGATAATTGGATTATTCTTTCTAAAAAGAACATAATGAGATTGTATCTATTGATAGTTCTTTCTTTCGAAAAACTATAAAGTGATTTTAATAAATTAATTATTTCTTGTTTTATTTTTGTAGAATGTTTTGCATAGTTAGTTGCATAAGGTGGATTCCCAATAACTACATCAAAACCAGAATTATTGCCTTTAAATGTGTCTGAAAATTCTAGAATCCAATGAAATGGCATTAATTCTTTCTCAAATTCATCTTGGTACATAAATTTATCATGTTTTGATTTGGTTTTCTCACCAAAAAAATTAAATTGTATATCTTTTTTTACTTTAAAATCTCCCACCCCCATAGAATTTAAGTCTTTAATATACAGTGAATTTAATTCTGAACGAACAGATTTCATTTCTTTTTCTAATAATTCTCTTATTATTTCGCTTGTCTTCCCGTGACTGGTTTTATACTCAGATTTTAATTCCTCAAACCTCTTAGTCTTTTCTTTTAATTCTTTGCTTACTTCAAGTAGCTTTCCTTTAAAAGAAGTAAAACCAATTAAGCTATTGCCTTGCATTAAATTGTATTCGATGTTTGGTAGAGGTTCAACTTCACTTTTACTATCATAATCACTAATTAACCAAAGCCAAAGTCTTAGTCTAGAAATCTCTATTGCTCCTGCAAGAATATCTACTCCATAAATATTCTCTGTAATTATATCTAGCTTCAAATCATAAAAGTTCTTTTTGTCCTTTATTTCATAGTTTAATCTTCGTTTTAACCCAAAAATTACTTCAGAAGCTTTAATCAAAAATGCTCCAGAGCCACAGGCAGGGTCTAAAACCTTGATTTTGTCAAGAACGTTTAAAGCATCTTTCATATCTTTCTTATTTTTAGATTCAACCAGCTCGTCAAAAGAAGCGTATTTATTTCCCAATTTATCAAGTAAATAGGGAATTATTGTATTGTTTGAAATGTAATCTGTTATTGATTCAGGAGTGTAATAAACGCCTTTCTTCTTTCTTTCAGTTATTTTCTTGACAGCCTTTTCAGCTTCCTTTTCAAATCCTTCGCTTTCCCATTCTACCACACTTCTTTCGTAAACATGACCTAATATTTCAGGAGTTAATATCTTGTCTTCATTCTCTTCTGTTGCTTTGACATCTTCAATAATCCAGTGATAGCTATTCAAAAATTCAAAGATTTCTTCCCATTGTTTATTTTTTAAGGTGATATTTAGTACTTTTTCCAAATCATCGTGAGGTCTAAACAATCCCCCGTTTAAATACGGAATATTTAAGTTATAATCTCCTAGTTTTAATATTCTTACTTTTCCTCCACCTGGAGTATTAAATTTATTGAATAAATACTTTAGTGCCTGAAAAAAGTTATTTTCCTTTAGTAGGAGATTAAACAAGTTTTTCCCAGATATCTTTTCTCCATTTGATTTTATTATCCCCTTATGGCACAAGAAGTAAATAAAGAAAAATCGGTCAAATATCTTATGAGCAATAAGAAATTTTTTTGATGGTTCTGTGTCATTAGTTATATATTGGACTAAAATATCCCGTTTAGTCTTAAAAGATTCATAAAACTGTCCTGAAATATCTTTTCCTGCCTGAAATATAAAATCAAATCCTTCATCACCAATTTTTTTAAGTCTATCTTCTTTAGAAACTTTACTTAAACCTTGAGTGTTTTTAGAATAAATAAAATGTCTTGGTTCCCCAAAATTCCTTAGAAATATCAGTTTTCCATCAAAAATAATAATACAATGACTTAAACCTCGGTCTCTAAAGAAGTGGTCTTTTACTTCTTTTATTTTTTCTTCTTCAAAGACTTCATAAACAACAACTGATTTTTTCCCCTCTTTGTTTATTTCAAAGTAGGTACCCTCAGGATATTCTTCATCAGAGTACTCTCTCTCTCTTAAAATCCTTCTCTTCTAAAAATCTAACAACCTCTTCTTTTCCGTTTAGTATTTCATGAACTTCCATGATTATTCCTCTATAAACCCAATTGCAAACAAGGTCTCTTTTTTATCATCAATCTTTTTTTGGATGTCTGTTTTAGTAAAACTCTCTGTTAATTCATGGGTCCATTTGTTTATTTTATCTTTTGTAATACTTTCTTTAATTTCTACTTTAATTTTCCGTATTATCTTCTCTGTCGTACTTCCACATTTATGTTTAATTTGCTCTAATGCGTCCTCTAACTTAGAAATTTCTGGATACAATTCTAATAGCTTTTTAGACACTATAAAATCAAGAATGCTATTTACCAATTTATCTGTAGAATCATTAAAGTATTGCATCTTCAAATCTTCTTTCTTTTTATTGCTTTTAAAATCTTCAAAATCTTTGAGTTCTTGTCTAAAGGTTTTCTCAAAATCTATCCTTTTATTTAGTTCGGTTATTTCTCTGCCATAGAGCGTCTCTTCATTATAAGAATCACTATCTTTGTAAATTAAGTTTAGTCCTTTAATGCCACCAAAAATAGTATAATTTTTTCCAGATGGAATTTTTACACCTTCCAAATCCTCTTTTTTAATAGAATATTTTTTAATAGCCCTTTGTAAGAAAATTAAAATTGGTTTTGAATAATCAAGTGTTATCTCTAACTCTTTGAAATTGCTCCCTCTGAAGTTACTTCTTATTTTTTGCCACACTTCTAAATACATTCTTTTATCTTTAGCTCTTCTCTCAGACAAAACTTCTTTTTCTGTTTCAAACCAGATTCGATACTCAACACCAACAAACCTAATAATATCTTTTATTCTTAATTCCATTCTCTCTACAAGTTTTAATTCTACATCTAGGTCGTCATCTGGTCTAAAGTTTAAAACTTCAATATCTTTAGGATTGTCTAAACGAGTTGCTCTCCCTATTCTTTGAATTATCCTAACAGGATTATAAGGAATATCAAAATTAATAACTACATCTGCTCCGCTTATATTAAATCCTTCCGATAATGTATCTGTAGTCATTAAAATTCTTAATTTATCTTTGCTGTCATTAAACTTTTCAATTATTGCTTGTTTATTTTTTGTATTTGAATCTACATACCTAACTTCATCTAGATGTAATGAATTATTAAAATATTCCTTTATTGCTCTAAGAGTATCTTTATATTCTGTGAATAGCAATATTTTCTTCCCTTTTTTAGAACTAAGAATAGAACTTAATTGGTTTATTTTTTGGTCATTCTTAAATAGAACCTCACAACCTTCTTTCAAAAAGGGATTTAGTTTTTCTATTTGCTTATTAATCAAACCAATATCTCTTTCAAGTTCAGATAATATCTTTATATGCTCCGCCCCTTCACCTAACTTTATTTTTTCAATAACATCATTTAATCTATCTTTAAAATCCAAATCAAAGTTAATATCTATGTCATCTTCATATTCGTCTTCTTCTAAGTATTTTGTGTTTTTCTTTTCAACAGCAGTAAGAATCATTGTGCTTTTTTTAGACAATCTTTTTAGTGTTAAATAATATGAACTTATATCACTTTCAAATCTTTTATAAAGAACCCATTTGAAAAAACCACCCAATCTACTCCCTTTTTCAGGGTCAAGCAATCTTAAATGTGCTGCTGAAAGGCTAGTAATAAAATCTACAATCCCCGCTACAACATCTCTATAACGGGTGTCTAGTTCATATTTAATTTCTTCAACATCAGGGTCTTTAATTTTTGTTATATCTACCTTAGAAAATATTTTTAGTTCGTCTATATACTCTTGCTGTGTCTTTATTGTTTCTCTTGTTGATTTAACGAACATTTCCCTTTCAATTCTTTCCTGAACTATGGATAACTCTTCT
Organism: Candidatus Pacearchaeota archaeon; assembly: GCA_026395775.1. Taxonomy (GTDB): domain Archaea; phylum Nanobdellota; class Nanobdellia; order Pacearchaeales; family GW2011-AR1; genus JAPLYA01. Next base: position 6,590 of record JAPLYA010000135.1, on the reverse strand, counting down.
TTTTCGGAATTTTTCAGTTCCTCATATTCTTTATTTTTAAATAAGTTAATTAAATCTCCTAACTCTCTAACCAAGTTATCAAAAAGTAGGTTGTCCCCCTTTCTTTGAAATAATTTAGCAAGATTAAACAAGTCGTCTAAGCTAGTATTAACAGGCGTTGCTGTAAGAAATAAAACTTTAGAATTTCCATTTTCATCTATTATCTTTTTTATATTTCTCGCTCTATAAGAGTCAGGATTTCTGTAATTATGTGCTTCATCAACTATTATTAGCCCGTAATTCCTAGAGTATTTTTCAAATCTAAACATATCTGGTCTCTTTTGTAAATCCCCCATAGAGACTAATGAAACCTTATCATAAATCTTAAATTCTTTCAAATATCTCTGCCATTGGTCTTCACTATGAACTAATCCTGCTGGAGCAATTATTAAGACTTTCTCTTTGTTATCTATAAAATATTTAGCAACTTGGGCAGCGACATAAGATTTTCCTAAGCCCACCGAGGAAGTCAGAAAACAACCCCTGTATCCTTTGCTGTTAAAATTATTTAAAACCCTTACAAAATCTATATATTGAAACTGCAATAACTTTGATTCTTTAAATTCTTCAAAAAGATAGTCTGCTTTTAAGAACTTTATTAAAATCTTTAAAAATTCTTTTGGTTCTATATATACAAATGTATTTCTCAGTTCCTCTCCAAACTTTGATTTTTCAATTGCTTCAGCGAGTGCTTCGCAAACATTTAATTTTTCAAAATCTTCAGTTCCCTTACCCCACAATTCCTCAAACCATTTTTCTACATCTTCTAAATCTCTTTGTTCGGTTATAATTGTGTTTAACTCTGTATTCCCAACTAATCCGCTAGGAGTCAAATTTGATGAGCCTATAACCCCTGCCATATATCTGTTGAGGATATTTGTAGCAGAAGAGTCTCTTAAAAATAAGTATGCTTTGCTATGTAATCTTTCTGGATTTTTCTCATCACCAAAATAAACTTTAATTTTAAGAGTTTTATATTCTCTAACTAACTGATAAAAAAGCTTAACCGCAGGTCTTGTTTGTTCATTTACTTCAAGTTCATTAAATTTATCATTAAAAGCTTTAATTAACTGCTCTTTAGTTGGTTTTGATGTATCATAACCCATTAAAATCTTAATTTCCTTGAGGTCTTTTAGAGAATTAATTATTTCAAATAAACCTTCAATATAGAAATATCCAACAGCACACTTAAAACTTTCAGAATCCTGTGCCATAGTTTTTAATACTTCTTTCATATTGATAGACTTAGTTCTCTTATTATCAACAATCTTTCCGTCTCTAATTATTTGATTAAAGTCCGTCATTTTCCTTTACACCATTCACAACATTTAGCAGGGCATTCACCATTTAATAACTTAATTGACTTCTCTAAAATAGCTTCAGCATTTTTAATATCTATCCTCATCTTCTTTAAATCAGTATTAAAGACCACTTCTCCTGTTTCTAAAACTTCTTTAGGATGATAGAATAGCAGATAAGCAAAATCTTCTACTTTATGACCTAGTTTTGTCAAGAGAAAAGCGTAAATGTCTAGTTGGTTTTGATAGAGTTCATGAGTATCTTCTTTGCAAGGGTATCCTCGTGTTTTATAATCTAAAACAATAATCTTATTATTCAACTTATTTATCATGAGGTTATCGATTCCCCCATGTAAAATGTTTCCTTCTTTATCCTCAAACCATAAACCTTTTCTTGAATTTCTCCATTCTTCAAGTAGTTCTTTATCATCAAATAATTTAAGATTTTTGCATTCAGAATTATTACATAGTTCTGGAGGAAGTTTCCCTTTTTCCATAAATTTATCAAAATGTCTTTTTAATATAAAGTCCATTCCACTTGGAAGGCTTGGAAATATTCCTGTAGGTCTACTCCAAACTTTATGATTAGTAAGCCAGAAACACCTAGGACATTCTTTCATAAGATTTATTGTTGAAGGGGAAAGTTTAAATGTTGTCATTTTTTATTAATCCCTGTTTTTTAAATCTAAAAATGTCAATTATTATATAGGTTTGAGGTGCTTTGTAAATATTTCCTATGAGAAAGTAGATATTATACTCCTTGTCAAAAAGATACAAAGCTTTACTTAACTCCATTTCTCTACCTGGATATTTTCTCATAAATTCATAACATCCCCTTTCTGAGATACTTTGCCTGTGAACTTTATTTTTACATTTACAATTACCATCACACTCATATGTAATATAAGGTTTAAACTTGTAGTCCTTCTGGTTGATTATTGTGAATGGTTCATCTAGGTCTGTCACATCTCCCAAAGTTAATTGTTTAGTAGTTGTCTTGTTCTTTTGCTCCAGTTCAAAATCTTTTATTATCGGTTTAATTATTCCAAAACTTTTTTTATTTTCAATTAGTTCACTTAAAACATTAAATCCTATTGATTTAACTAACTCTTCTCTTTTGTTTTTTGGGTATTTTTCCTTTTTTTTATATATCCATTTATAGAGCCTTTTCCAATCTTCTTTTGAATTTTTTATTTTCCATGTATTTTCACGATTATCTTGTGGATTTTTTTCAACCTCTACATTAAAAATGTCCCATTTTCTAAACCATCCTGGAGGCACAGGATAAATTCTAATTAGTTCTTTTGAGTCTAATTTACAAGCACAAACACAAACAGAAATTCTATTATCTCTTAATTGATTTGGAGCTCCTTGTCCAACAACTACTAAATCTTTTAATAAAACCATGTTATAAATGACTAACCCTCCAACTTTTTCTCTTTAATTCATCGGCGATTATGCTTCTATGACATTTTTTAAAATCTTTCTCAAAACACATTAATACAGATTTTCTTCTTTTCGCTAAACCCTCTATTATTGAAATATTCTGCATAACATCCTCATCATTTATATGTTTCTGATATTCTTTAAAGAATTTTTCATAATCCCAATCTTGATATAATTGGTGTCTTATCTCCTTTGGAGAACCCAGTTCTGGAAGGTGCCTATAAATAATGCCCTCTTTTTTTAATTCTGATGTTAATATACTTTTAGAAAAACCATTCTTTCTACTTAATGCTATTTCTCGTACATCTATTAGTTGTTGAATATTACTATCTTTTAGCTTTTTAATAAACTTTTCAATAGTATACCCCTCATAACCTATTGTATAGATTGAATCATTTTCAAAATTCCAATAAGAAACATTTCCAATCTTTATTCTTGCCAAACCTATTTCTTTTTCCATCTTTCTTACCCAGAGGTTATTAGGATATTTTTGCGGTAAATTTAATTTATCTCTTATTTGTGACCAAGTTAAACCCGATGGATGTCTTTCTAAAATATTTTTTATAGAATTTTTAAATTCTTCATAAAGCACTTCTTCTTTATTTTCTGAATTATTTTTTTCGGATACTGAAGAAACTATAAGATTATTTCCCTTTATTTCATCTTTTACCTCTTGTCCTTCCTTCCAACCAAGTTGGTTTATTCTATCTGTAGGAATTACTAAAACCCATTTTATGTATTTTTCATAATTAGGGTCATCTTTTTTTCTTGAAGATTGTTTTTGCAGTTTCATTTATATTTATTGGTACCCATTATTTAAATAGTTATTGGTACCCATTTCAACATATATATCTGGGTACCCAAATGTTTATAAAGGTGTGGGTACCCATTATATTATAAGGGTGGTAGGAAATGGATAAATGGAACAACAAGAAAAGCTATTTGAAGAACAAATGAACAATTTCAGACCAGTTATAGCTCTGCAACCAAACAAACTTGCTCTTGAGCATGAAAAGGAGTGTTTTATCAATAATCTATGTGATTTCATAGAACCTCTTAATTTTGAACAGTTACAAGTCATGGGAAGACCAAAAGCCAATTTTAAGGATATAATCAAGGCTCTGTGTTTAATGTCTTACAATGGAATGAGTTACAGACGAACTCAATCTGATTTAAGATGGATGCTTGAAAATGAGCTGATAAAATCAATTCCACCACGAAGCACTCTTAATGACTACTCAAATGACGAAAACACTCTTAAACTAGTTGAAAGACTAATTCAGGTTTCTGCTCTGTTTTTTAATGATAATGAAGATACTTTGATTATTGATTCTACTTGGTTTGGTCAGAGGATGTACTCTGGTGGTTTTCGAGAGGTCTATGATAAAGAACATGCTCCTTTAGAGAAAGTGAGGAAAATGCACATTGCTTGTTTAAAGAATAGTAAGATTATTGCGTTCGCAAAGGCAACTTCTGGAACAAAGCACGATAGTCCATTCTTTGAGGAAATAGTCTCTACTGTTTCAAAAAATGGTTTCCACATAAAGACTATTTTGGCAGATGCAGGATACTCTGGAAAAAATAATTATGCTTTATGCAGAGATTTAGGAATTATGGATGTCTTTATTGATTTCAAAAGCAATGCAACATTAAGGAGAGCAAAGAGTGATATTTGGAGAGAAAAATTAAGATTATATAAAGAACAAAAGGAAATCTGGAATCAATCTTACAGATTCAGAGTTTTAATTGAAGGAGTTTTCTCTGCAATAAAAAGGAAAAATCTTAACTATCTTCGTTCAAAAAAAGAGAATGCAAGAGATGTTGAAGTTCTTTTGAAAGCTCTTGTTTATAACTTAACTATAATTGGAAAATATAGTTAATTTTTTTAAAATCTATTCGGACAGTTCTCGGCTACTTTCGACTTTTCGGACTGTGTTTATTGATTTGAGAAGTAACAGCTCGCCCTCCTGATGTCGGGCTCGGAATTTATAGCTCGATGTTTTCGGTGCTCGAACATCTCGCTGATAATTACTAATTTATAATGTAAAAATCTTGTGATACTAAGGAAAAATTATGCTTAGCTTGGGAATTAAAAAACCAATCGGCTGTGACTATTAAGTTAACTGAAACAGTTTACTATTTACTAATAGCTAGAACTGAAAAGATAAATTAGCGGGAATTGAAAAAATAAAAAATTATCCGCCAATTCTACAGACAGTTGTGCCACAATCTGGGCATTTCCCTTTCATCATCTTCGTGCCTCTGGAAGTCTTGCTTTCCTTTGGGTCTTTCATCTGCACTTTCTTCTTGCATTTTACGCAATATCCTTCTGTCATTTTGATTTTTGTCTCCTTTTTATTATCTAGATAAAAATTTAGAGCTTTTTAAAGCTTCTGATGTCAAGGAACTTGACTGATTATCGTTCCTTGAGCATCCAAAAAACTCAAAGATGAATATTTCAATACATAATAAAACTTATCAGAGTTTTTTTTGATACTATAGAGTTACTAGAAAGTTATATCTTTGCAATTGAATGTTTAGCTCCGCAAGCTAAACAGTGAATGAATGTAAACCCGCCCTCTTTAATAAGCTCTGTATCTGGCTTTCCGCATTCCTTGCAAGTTACATATTTTTCTACATAAAGCTGAATTTTTTCCTCAATTCTTTTTCCTAGAATCTTTTTTACTAAAACTAATCTGTCTCCATCAATTTTGCTTGGAGCTGCAAGTTCTCTTTGCAGGAATTTTTCTAAATGCTCGGGATTTCTTCTCAGATAACTTGCAATCTTTAGAAAATTATGAATAAGTGTTCTTATGCCTTCTATATGACTTTCCACTCGAGGCACTTCAAATCTGTCTTTTGCTTCAACTTGCTTAATCTTATTATAAGCATTGTTAAGTAATTGTTCGTATTCTGTCATAAAAATTCTAAATCTAGAAGCTTTATAAACTCTTTTCTCTTAGATAGCTTATGATTAAGGGGTTGAAAAATGAGAAGCTTTCTGGTAGGAATTTTGCTCTAACTATTATTCTTGGCGTGTTTATTGCTATTATGGTGATAGTCTTAATTAACTTGACTGTTTCATATATTTATGAAGGGCCGAAATATGAAAACTACTGTAAGGGTGTAGATATGGGGGCAGAAGCTTATCCAATTAAAGCAGGGATTAACTCATGCCTAAACTGCACTTATTCCAAAGCCTTGCAGGAAAAAGTAGATGCTTGTACCGAGGAAAATGGAATTCCTGTATACGAATATAATGATGTTGGTTGTACTAAGGATTTGAAAAGTTGTGATTTATGTCAGAAAAATTTTGATGGTGATATGAAGGCTTATAATAGACGGGTATTTTTTATATTTGCTGCTATTGGGTTTATACTTATAATTGGGGGTTTGTTCTTATCCCAGTTGCTGCTTCAACTTGTGACTTTACCAGCAGGAGCTAGTTTAGTTATAGAAGCTGCAATGAGAAATTTTGATAATAAGCTGCTTGTTATCATAACTTTTGCTTTGTTGATAATTCTGGCAATTGTTTTAGCTTTGAGAAAGTTGAAATAATTAATATGCTCGCTTCCTGATGGGTTTGAAAATACTAGCAAAATCTTCTCGGTGCTCGAAGATTTAGCTGATATTTTTATTGGTAAGTTGATAGAATTTTGATACATTTTTTTAATTAATAGCTATACCCTGTGCTCTTGGCACAGGGTGAAAACCAAGAAAAACTATTAAACCAACAAATGCTTGGTTTTCTTATGGAAAATGAGCTCTGTAAATCTTATCATAAAGTTTTCAGAATAAAATACCATT
>JAPLYA010000127.1 GCA_026395775.1 Candidatus Pacearchaeota archaeon | reverse complement strand
ATGATTCTAAAGTAGATTTATTAGTCGCTCTGGACGAGAATACTGTTAAAATCCATAGTAAAAGTCTAGCTAAGAATGCTATAATAATGAAAGGAGAGCATGAAAATATGTATTTTGCAGGCAGACTTTTCAAAATTTTATGCATTGATTTTAAAATTTTAGAAGAACAGTTGAAGAAATTAAAGAATTTTGATGAAAACTTAAAAGAAGCCAGGAAAGGTTGGGCTGATGAGAAAAATAAAATCAAGCTAGAGTTTAAAAATAAGTCAAGAAAACTGGAAAATGGAAGCAAGGGAATTGCACTTGGAAGTATTGAATCTGGTTTAGATGTTTACTATGCTTATCCAATGACCCCTGCTACTCCTGTTATGTTTGAGTTAGCTCCTCTTCAAGAAAAAAATAATTTTCTGGTTTTAGAGCTTGAGAGTGAAATTGCTGTTATGAATGCTGCTCTTGGTTCTGCTATTGCTGGGGCGAAAGCTATGATTGGGACATCTGGAGGAGGATTTGATTTGATGACAGAGGCTTTGTCAATGGCGGGAATGGCTGAAATCCCAATTGTTTGCTACTTGGCTTCTCGTCCTGGGCCGAGCACAGGAGTTGCAACATACACAGGACAGGGAGATTTGAATCTATCTTTATATTCAGGACATGGCGAATTTTCTAGAATAGTGTTAGCTCCAGGAACACCAGATGAATGCCGGGAATTAACAAGTCAGGCTTTTTATTTTTCACAGAAATTTAAAATCCCAGCTCTAGTTTTAAGTGATAAGCATTTGGCTGAATCTTTTTTTAGTATGGAGAGTGATGGAAAAACAACTAAAAGTGAAAAGTTAACTGATTTAAAGAGATACAATAGCTACGAAAGCAACGAGAATGGAGAGGCGACTGAAGATGCAGAGATTATTTCTAGAAATGTTGAGAGAAGATTGAAAAAAGCTAAAGAGATTGAAAAAGAAGCTGGAAAGTTTGAGCAGTATAAAGTTTATGGCAACAAAAATAGCAAAAATATTGTTGTAAGTTATGGGAGCACAAAAGGAGCTATTTTAGATGCTCTGCCTGAAGGCTGGAAGTTTATTCAGATTTTATATCTTGAGCCTTTTCCAAAGAAACTTGAGAGCGAGTTGAAAAGAGCTAGCAAGCTGATCTTGGTTGAAAATTCAGCTACTGGCATGCTCGGAGATTTAATTATGCAGAAAACTGGAATTAGGATTGAAAAGAAAATTTTAAGGTATGATGGCAGGCCTTTTTTTGCAGATGAACTGAGAAAAGAGATAGAGCGAGCCGAAGGCGAGCGAGGTGGTGTGGGGAGATGAGCGATTTAAAAAAAATAGCAGAAAAGTTTGGAACGCCGGTTTACATCTATGAAACTAAAAAAATTAAAGAGAATTATAAAAAAATAATATTCTCTTTGAAATATCCGAATTATAAAATATATTTTGCAGTTATGTGTAATAATAATCTTGAAGTTCTAAAGATTATTAAGTCTCTGGGACTGGGAGTTCAAATTAATTCTGAAAATGAATTGAAATTAGTTAAAAAAGCTGGTTTCGGCAATAAAAATATCTCTTTTACTTCAGCAGGATTAAGTAAGGAGTTTATTAAAAAGATTATTTCCGAGAATATTGAAATTAATCTAGATTCTGTTGAAGAGGTAGAGAAGTTTTGCAGTTTAACAAAAAAAGGAGTTTTTGGAATTCGAATAAAAATACCTTCGCAAATAAAAGTTTATTCAAATTATTCTACCAATAAAGCCTTAGATTCAAATGTTGGAATTGATATAAATGATTTAGATAAAATAAAAAAACTTGCCGAAAATTCTAAAAATAAGATTACGGGGATTCATGGATATTTTGCTTCAAATGTTCTCGAAACAAATTTATTTATGCAATTTGGGGATTTTATAACAAAAATTGCTGAAACTTTTCCCGATTTAGAATATGTAAATTTTGGTAGCGGTTTTGGGATTCCTTACTCTGAAGCTGAGAAAGAGATTGAATTAAAAATTATTTTTGAATATTACGCTAAACTTTTACAGAATTTATCCAAAAAGATTGGAAGAATCATTATTATGAAAATAGAACCAGGGAGATTAATTTTAGCTAATGCGGGAATTTTACTAACTAAAATTACAAATATTAAAAAATTAAATAGTGAAAAATCTGAAATTTCTGTCAACTCCGGTTTTGGAGAATTTGCTCGTCCGAGGGTATATGGAGCATATCATAAAATTGAAAATCTGGATTCTTCAAGTAGTACGCAAATAAGAATCTATGATATCAGAGGGAATAGCGTTTTGCAGGATGATTTTTTAGGCAAGGATCGAGTATTAAAAGAAGTTAAAGAAGGAGATTTATTAATAATTAGGGATGTTGGAGCATATGGCGCAGTTATGGCTTCTGGTTTTCCTGGAAGAAATAAACAAGTTAAGGAGGTTTTGATATGACAGACTTAAACACTAAAACACAACCATCCTGGTGCCCGGGATGCTGGAACTTTCAGATACTTGCAGGTGTAAAGAACTTTCTGAATAAAGAAATTAAAAATGAGAAAGATAAAGAGAAATGGGCAATTGTGACTGGGATTGGGTGTGCCAGCAAAATATTTGATTATATTAACTTGCAAGGATTAAATGGTTTGCATGGAAGAGTTGTGCCAAGCTGTTTGGGATTAAAAGTTGGGGATCCTAATTTGAATGTTCTGGGATTTGCAGGAGATGGGGATGCATATGCAGAGGGGATTGAACATTTGATTCATGCTGCTAGATATAATTCTGATTTTAAGTATATTGTTCATAATAATCAGGTGTTTGCATTAACTGTTGGAGAGCCTACTCCTACATCTGAGATTGGATTTAAAGATAAGACAACTCCTGGCGGAGTAAAAATCCCCCCAATGAATCCTATAAAGATAATGCTGGCTGCTGGTTGTGGATTTGTGGCAAGAGTTTTTGCAGATGCAAAGCAAGTTGAGCAGATTTTAGAAGAAGCCAAGAAGCACAAGGGTTTTGCTTTTATTGAAATACTCCAGCCTTGCTTAATTTTCCACCCCGATATTGGAATGAAAGCCAAGACTTATAATTTGCAGGAAACAGGGCATGATAAAACAAACTTACAAGAGGCAATGAAAAAAGCAGAGGAGTTTGATTATAATTCTGTTAATGATAAAACTAAAATTCCACTTGGTATATTTTACCAGGAAACAAAGCTAGTATTTGAAGATGTAACTCCTCAACTTGCTAGCTTAAAAAAACAAAATAAAAGCTGGAAAGATATTAAAAGATAAAATAAAAAAATAAAAACTATATGACGCTAAACTATGTGAAGATTAACTAAAATCTTCGTGGTTTCTTTTTAGCATAGCAATCTCTACAGAAAACTGGTTTGCCTGCGGTTGGTTTGAAAGGAACTTCACATTCTTTCTTACATTCACTGCAGACAGCTTTATGCATTTCTCTTGGTTCGCTTGAAAAACTTCTGTTGAATCCCATTTTGATATCCTCCGGTTATTAGTTACATAAGAACTAGTTGTTAAACTAACTCATATGTTTAGATTTGATGTTTTATTGGCTTTATAAACCTGTGCTTTACTGCTTATCATAAAACAGAATCAGACTTAATATATAACTCCGAATTGTTAATATGAAAAACTTATTCTTCGCAGGAAAAATTGTGTTGGTTTGGTTAATTGAATTGCTCACCTTTTTTCAAGTATTCTTAAATAGTTTACAATTTAACTCTGGATTATTAAGATTTTACTATGCTGCTTGGAAAGCATTAAATAGTTTATTTTCTTGATAAAATGATGAAAAGAAAAAAAGAGAAGAAACTTGCTATGTTGGCTCCGAGTTTTGCCAGCGAGTTTGACTATCCCGAGATTATTGGGATGTTGAAGAACCTAGGTTTTGATAAAGTAGTTGAATTGACATTTGGGGCCAAAATGGTTAATAGGGAGTATCATAAACTTCTTGAGAACTCAAAAGAGCTTGTTATTACAAGTGTCTGCCCTGGAATTGTTTCTTTAATTGAAGGAAAGTTCTCCAAATACAAGAAGAACCTAGCTAAAATAGATAGCCCAATGATTGCAACAGCAAAAATATGCAAAAAGGTTTTTCCTAAACATAGACTTATTTTTATTTCTCCTTGTAATTTTAAGAAAATTGAAGCTAAGAAAAGTAAACTTATTGATGGGGTTATTGATTACCAAGAATTAAAACAGATTTTTGATAAAAAAAGGATAAAACCCAAAAAAGGAATGTGGAAATTTGATAGGTTTTATAATGATTATACCAAAGTTTATCCTTTACCCGGGGGTTTGTCCAGAACAGCCAACTTGAATGGAATTGTGGGGTTTAATGAATGCATGATTATTGATGGAGCAAAAGAAGTTGAAAACTTTCTTAATAAGCCCGATAAATCAATAAAGTTCTTAGATGTTACTTTTTGCAAAGGGGGGTGTATTGGCGGGCCTTTTTTATCTAAAACTAAAAGCTTGGGAGAAAAGCAAAGGGGGGTTTTGAAATATATTAATCTTGCAAAAAAAGAAAGAATCTCAAGAGGAAGCAAGGGCGAAATTAAAGAAGCTAATGGTATAGATTTTAGGAAATAGTTTCTTTTGTTGATAAAAACTAACTTCGTTTTGTATACTTAACCTTGGTGTGTTTGATGGGGATTAATTCTAGTTCTGGGTGATATACCCCGCACCTTGGTGTGATTGGGAGGTTTATTTTTAACAATTTAGGATTAAGAAGTATGAAATGGCGGTAGAGGGACTCGAACCCTCGGTCCCGACCTTATGAGAGTCGTGCTTTACCACTAAGCTACACCGCCACGAAAATACAAGCAGAAGATGATTTAAAAAAGCTTTCTATTCTTGATTTTAGAGAGTTAAATAACAAATTATTTTAGTATACGTGGGCTAGGGTGTTTAGTTTTTTAAACTAATGAACACAATTTTTCCAGCGTATAAAAGAATTTTTCTATTAACAATCAAAAGAAATAACTGCGGAATAGCCTAAAACCGAGGCTATGAAGCAGGGCTAATTTTTTAACAACAATAGAACTAAAACTATTTCTTGGCGAGGGTTATCTCGATTGTAGAAACCTTAACTTTTCTGCCTTCTTGGTTCTCAAATTCTTCAGAGTTTGTTTCTATTCTTTTTGTTTCTACATTTTGGCCTAAAGGTCCGTGCTTTATAACTTGTTCAACATCAACTGCTCTTGAAATAAATTTTCCTCTGGACTTAATGATGACTTCCTTGTTGTTGTTTGTGCCGAACTGGATTTCTACTGCTCTAACATAGTTCATGAAGGGCTTGCCTCCAATGAAAACAATATTATCATCTTTTTTGTTTTTTGTTTCAGCCATTTTTATAGTAGTCTCTATTTTTAGTTAAGCATTAAAATTTCTCTCTTCTTTCTCTGCTGTTTCTCTAGTCGTGCTATATACCCAGCTATCATGTTTTTCATTTTTTTACTCGGTATAACCCCAGAAAGCAATCTTTGATTCTCATCGAAATCTTCTTGAAACTTTGATTGTGCAACTAGAGTCTTTGCTGTTCTCTTAATTAAGGTCGATTTAATTCTACCCATAAAATTGCTTAGAACTTAGGATATTTAAAGCTATTGTTTGGATGATACTGTCAAGTAAACGAATGATATAAATACCCCTGATTATTAGCTATTTTGAAAGGAGGTATTTATCATGGTCAAAAAATGTGTTTTTTGCAAGTCTTCTAAAATTGTTAAAAATGGGCAGAGAAAAAGGAAGGTTAGG
>JAPLYA010000097.1 GCA_026395775.1 Candidatus Pacearchaeota archaeon | reverse complement strand
GTTCCTTGCCAGCTCTGTTTGGGCTGGCTTGTATTGCAATAGGATTGCTGATTACTCGGGTCCTTCGCTCGGGGTAATTTTATGCGCCGAAGGCGCAGTCGCAAAAGTTGGAGGGGATAAATAAAAATGGCACAAACAGGAAGAGAAATTCATTATAATGCACCATCTTTAGGAGTTTGGACAATCCCTTCTGAAGAAGGAGATACAAGATTAGCACAAGATTTATTGCTCGCTATGACCCAAGAGGCTCTAGCAAAATATACTTCTCCCCATGGATTTGGGGCTTTAAGTATGAAAGGTTATTTTGGCAGGGTTCTAAAACCCGTTTTTGATTTAAGAGCTACAGACAAAGAAGCTTCAAATATAAGAAAGTTCCTAAGGGAAGCTATGAGACAAACCTATCCAAATACCTTAACGAGAATAGCATATATGTCCGAAGGTAAAAAAGACTTGATTATTCATGATTACGGAACTCCAAAACAAACAGAAACAGAAGTAGATTTTGTCGGGTCTGATGGAGAGATAGTTAGTAATTTATCATTAGATGCTTGTTTAGCTTTAACAGGCAGAAGCCCAGAAGAAGTTAGAGACATAATGAAATGGATTAATGGAACTAGTGCTTGGGTATGGAGAGTAAACTCAAAACCAAGACAAAGAGACGAACGTGTCGCGGGGTTCTATGCCAGCTCTGGTAGGGCTGACTTGGATTGCTCTAGGCGTACTGGTAACTCGTATCCTTCGCTCGGGGTAATTTAGTCTTGTGCGCGAAGCGCACGGCGTGCCTAAAAAATAGAAATTTTTTTCTACAAGTTTATAAACTCAATAAGTTTGCTTTTTTCGCCCTAGAAATTGCTATTTTGCCTTTAGAGGTTTCAAAAGGCAGTAACTAGAGCTACATGCGAGTTCATCATGCCCATTTAATTTTGGGGTATAAAATTCAGCAATGATAGTTAGTAATGATGATAAGAGCTTCTCTTAGAAGAAGTTTTTGAATGAATACTAAAATTGCAGTGATTATTGATGACATTCGCTAGCGTGTCGCGAGGTTCAATGCCAACTCTGATAGGGCTAACTTGAATTGCAATAGGCATACTGATAACTCGAAATTTTATATTAAAAATATAAAACGAGATTCCTTCGCTCGGAATAGCTTTAGGAATAGCACTAGGGCAGAGGTGATTTAACTTCACATGAAAACTTACAATCACCTTTATGAAAAAATCTATAGTATTTCAAATTTGATTCTTGCTTTTAGAAAAGCAAGAAAAGGCAAATCAAGCAGAGGTTATGTTATTGAATTTCAGGAAAATTTTATGCAGAATATAACAAGATTGCACGAGGAGTTAAAAGCCCAAAATTATTCTCCAAAACCCCTAGAAACATTTATTCTTAGAGACCCAAAAACTCGAAGGATCTCCAAAGCCGATTTTCGCGACAGAATAGTTCATCATGCTATCTGCAACATACTTGAGCCTATTTTTGATAAAATCTTTATTTACGACTCATGTGCTAACCGAATTGGCAAGGGAAATATTTTTGCACTAAAAAGGTTTGACTTATTCAAAAGAAAGGTTTCTGGAAATGGCAAGGTTATAGAAAACAAGATTAAGGATAGTAATTTTGTTAAGGGCTATTGCTTAAAAGCAGATATTAGGCATTATTTTCAAGAGGTTAATCATGAAATCTTGCTTGAAATTATTAAAAGAAAGATAAAAGATGAAAAAGTTATCTTGCTTATTAAAAAGATACTTGATAATGGCAAAGCAGAAGAAGGAATTGGTATGCCACTAGGAAACTTAACTTCGCAGTTTTTTGCTAATGTTT
>JAPLYA010000007.1 GCA_026395775.1 Candidatus Pacearchaeota archaeon | reverse complement strand
CCTAACCTTCCTTTTTCTCTGCCCATTTTTAACAATTTTAGAAGACTTGCAAAAAACACATTTTTTGACCATGATAAATACCTCCTTTCAAAATAGCTAATAATCAGGGGTATTTATATCATTCGTTTACTTGACAGTATCTTTGTTAAGAAATATTTATAAAGCCGGAGATATTCAAGAATAAATGAAAAAAAAGAGTCTAGCATTTTTGTTAATTCTACTATTTAGCATTAGTTCGCTGTGTTCTTTTGTTCTAGCAGCAGACACTTCTGCATTAGACCAACCAATAAAACTCATAAGTGGTTTTATAAGTACAATATATGACGGCGCGATTCAACCCCTAGCCCAATTTTTAATAGGGAAAACAGCTTCCGCAAACGCTGATACCTTTTTCACTTTAATAGTTATGTTTATACTGATTATTTCTGTTGTCTGGGTCATTGTTGAGAGAATTCCCACAATCGGAGATAATTCTTGGGTTTGCTTTATAATTTCCCTATTAGTCAGCGTAATTTCAATAAGATTTATAGCATCTCAAGATACGTGGTTTCAATTTGTATTGTTTCCGAACCAGGTGCTTGGGATTGCTTTAATTTGTCTATTGCCCCTAGTAATTTATTTCTTCTTTGTTTATGATGTTGCTGCAAATAATCCAACACTAAGAAAGATAATGTGGGTTTTTGCTGCAGTTGTTTTTATGTCATTGTATTTTCTTAGATACACAGAATTAAGTGGGGGAGCAGAAGGTTATAGTCCGGCATATATATATCTGATAACTTCTTTAGCTTGCTTAGGCTTGCTTGTTTTTGATGGTACAGTTGCAACAGCATGGTATAAGTCAAGACTGGGGGCTATTCAGGCAAGGAGTAAAAACGCGCATTTAATAGAAGTCGAATTTCAAATAAGGAGATTACTTGAGATTTATACAAGTGGTGCTATAACCGAAGCCCAGTATAGACAAAGAAAAAAAGAACTTGAAAAAACCAGGGATGTGTTGTTGAAAAAATAATCTCCAGCGAAGCATTTTTAAACTTCTCATTTCTCAATTAATTATGAAAAAAGTGGGTTTCATTTGTTTTATTATTTTAGCATTGATTACAATACCCTTATTAGTTTCAGCTGCTTGGGATTTGGGGGCAGTTTCAACCAGAATTATTGATTTAATACAACAAATTTTTGGCCCTTTTTTTGTTGCATTCTTGGGCGGCTCAAGCGAGTTTTTGTTTGAGCGAGCACTTTTGTTTTTTGTCATATTTTCTTTGGTTTTTATTATTCTTGGTAAAATTAACCTATTCGATGATAGGGCCGGAGCAAAAGTTATTGTCACTTTAGCAGTATCTATATTATCGTCAAGATTCCTTCCAGAAGCTGCAATTACAGAGAACATAAAAACAATACTTTTATCATATAATGTACTAGGAATAGTTCTCACTGCGGGCTTGCCTTTGATAATCTTCTTTTTCTTTGTTCATTCTTTTGAATCTTCTGCATTAAGAAAAATGTTATGGATCTTTTTCTTGGTAATTTACATGGGGATGTGGTTATCAAATTACGAAGCATGGGGGGAGTTGTCATGGATTTATTTTATAACGGGCATTGCTGCACTAATCTTCTTCTTGTCAGATGGAACTATAAGAAGAATTCTAGTTAATGCCCAAATGAAACAGCTTGGTTTCAATAGGAGACAAGATTTTGAAAGAGAGATACAAAGGCAGATTATGAAGGCTGATGAAGATTTGACTAAAACCATAATCACCCCAAGACAGCATTATTATATTAAGAGAAGACTTCAAAAACAATTGAAAGCTATAAGAAAAAATTAAATAAGTATTATTTCTTAGACATCTTCTTGCGTCAGAAATGCTCACAAATTCGCATTTTTGATCGCCCCAAAACTCAATATCAATGAGTGCGAGTTTTGCGGTAACCCACAATTCTCCTCTTCTTCCCTTCGCCTTCAAAAATAGGAACTTCTTCATCCTGTTTTGCTTGTTTCTTGTTCAAGCTTAGAACAATTCCAAAGATAACTAATATTATTCCAAGAATCATTAAATAAGCAATTTTAACATTCAAACCTATAAAAAATTCTTTTATGTAAGAATTAAAACTTAAGACAATTGCAACTAACCCCAGAACTGCAATCAAATAGCCTAATATTTTCCCCATTTTATGTTTTTATCAAGAAGAGCAAGTTTTTAAATCTTTTTAAGCTAGAACTTCAATTTCTGGCAGGATATTCTTTTTTGTCAAACTCCAGTCAAGTTTAATAAGGTTTTTAACAAACCGATTATCTATATTAAGCTTAAAAAAATCAGATTTCCCAACTCTTCTTGTCTTTAAAACTATACCAGATTTAATAAATTCAGGAAAAAACAACTTTAAAGAGTTATAGCTAACATTGCTACCTCTAGCTATTTCTGTGAGGGGATAATCAAAAAAATGAAAGCCAATTAAAAAATCCAAAACTCTCAATTGAGGGGTGTCCCAAAATATTTCTATAAAAAAAGGTTTATTTTTCATATTTATATTAACGATTTGTGTTTTTATAAACTTCTCTATTTTTAACAAAATGAATAAATTTATCAAAGATTTAAATATAGTAAAATCTTATCTTAAAGGAATAATAAAATGATAGACGCAATAGGAAAGATAGCAATTCTCAAGTTTAAAGAAGGAATCTCAAGCAAAGAAAAAAAGAAAATAGCATTAAATTTGCTAAAAACCCAGAGTAATATAAAGACTGTTCTTGAGAAAGCAGAAAAAGTTAAAGGGCGGCTAAGAACAATTAAAACAAAATACCTCGCTGGAGAAAAAACAAAAGAAACAATTTACAAAGAGTCTGGCTGTTTATTCAAATTAAATACAGACAGTTGTTATTTTTCCCCAAGATTGTCTGGAGAAAGGCTTGAGATAGCAAGCAAGATAAAAAAAGGAAAAGTTCTAGTCTTATTTGCGGGGGTTGGGCCCTTCTCGATAATAATAGCAAAGAAAAATCCTCAAGTTAAAGTTACAAGTGTCGAGCTAGGAAAAGAGTGTTGCAAATACGCAAAAGAAAATGTGATATTAAACAGATTGAATAATATAAGGGTAATCCCGGGAGATGTAAAAAAAGTCTTGCCAAAATTAAAAGAAAAATTTGATTATATTGTTATGCCTAGACCGCAATTAAAAGATACTTTTCTTGAAGATGCTTTAAAAGTTTCCAAGAAAAACACAATTATCTTTTACTATGATTTTTCTAGCAATCCAGAAGAAATTCTAGAAAAAATAAAAAACAAGAGATTAAAAGTTCTATCAATAAAAAAAGCAGGCAACATTGCCCCATATAAGTATAGATGGAGATTGGATTTAAAAGTTATTTAATTGGTAAAAACTAACTTCGTTTCAGTATATTTGAGAACCAGCAACCAATTTTTTAAACCAATGAGCTCCAACTTTAAGTATACAGAAATAGTTTTTCTTTTATCTCTCCAAAAATCAAATTCTTTTCTCAATCTTAATCGAAGTAGGAGCTTCTCCACCATGCCAGGTGAATTTAGGACGAATCCTGCACGGATAAATCCTCTCTGAATTATCATCTAAGATTATTGCTGAGCCCTTTAAGCTTGGCAATTCATCCATATATCTTTTCAAACTTTCAATTAAATATGACTGCATTATCTCATTTAAAGCAGTAATATCCACAAGTGAAGTAACTCTATGTGAAATTATAATGTCTGCCTGTGTAATAGCATCACTGGCTAAAGCCCCTGGCTGCTGTGTTGCCATAACTAAACTTATTCCTGGCTGTCTGCCCTCTCTAAGCAGTTGAATTAGAGCGTCGCTAGCAGGAGTCTTGCCTTCTTTGGGTAAGAACTCATGAATTTCATCGCAAAATAGCCAGACTAAAGGCATCTCTCTTTTCTGCTTAAAAGATAAATAATCAACTCCATGTTGGATAGCTTGGATTTCCTCTGTTTTTCTTGCAAGCATTCTCTGATCAAATAATTTTCTAGAGATTAATCCAATAACCAATGCACGAACATTAAAAGCAGAAACACTTGAAAACATTGACAAGTCTAGAATTGTTGTTTTCCCAGCCTCTGCTAATTTAGAAATATCTGTTCCTTCAGAAGAAAAAACCTTCCATGACTCGGCTGCCTCGAATAAACCAATAGCTGAATTTTTAGTTTCTTCATTTCCAGAATGTTTCTTTATTTCCTCTAAAATATTTTGGATAGAATATTCCCCTTGCTCTTTTAACTTAGTAATCACTCGTTCAATTAAAATAGCAATGGGCTCGATAATATTCAAGTTGAATGTTAAAATCCAGTCTTCTGCCTCTAACTCGTTAGGCTTAATTGAAAATTTTTCATCAATTGGGATTCCTCGCTTCTCATATTCTTCAAAATAACCATAGGGCACAAAAACTTTTACAGGAGTTTTCCTAGGCTTTAGCCCCCATTCTTGGAGTAACTCAGATTCTTTATCATTTTCAAATTTCATTGTCCAGAAAATCCCCATGGTGTCAAATATCAAGCTTGCTATATTTTTTCTCTCTTCTTCAGGCAGGCTTGAAAGCTCCTCTGCTATAACAGAAAGGGTATAGCTTTTTCCACTTCCTCTTTTTCCCGCCACAAGAATAACATGACTTCTTGCCACATCCATGTGGATAGGATTGCTCAAGCTTGTATATTGCCCCATCTTAACATAACCCTTCCCCAAGAATATTAAACCTTTTTCTTCAAACCTCTTTTTGTCAGACTCATCTCTGCCAATAATTATCTTATATGGCATAACTCAAGAAAGAAAGCAGATTATATAAATTTAACATTATCTTTGTTAAAAAGAAAAATCTTTAGGATAAGGGTTGTGGAAAACAAATTACACTTTGGTATGATATTGTTATAAATTTAGAAGTGTGGTTTGTTTTGGGTTTTCTTTGGCTGTTTAATTAACCTAACCAATGAAATCAATTAAAAAGTAAACAAAACGGAGTTAGTATTTACCTCTCCAAAAACCAAAGAATCTGTTAAGTCCATAGGCTAGCTTAACATTCCTAATTTTTCTTAAAAATCTTTAACCAACAGGCTTAAATACGCTCTATTTCTTAAAATTGTGTTCTCTCTTTTCTCTCTTAAAGAATGAGAAAATACAAAGGAAAATGCTCATTCTTTTAGTTAATTAAAATTATGCAACTTATCACTAAAAAGGAGGAAGATAAGTTGCTCGTGCCAACGATGAAGTTAAAACCCGAGCAACGCCTATTGCTAGGCAAATTATCTAGGAGAGACATACCTAAAAAGCTTTTGATGGAATCTTTTTCTGTATCAAGAACAACTGTCTGGTTTTGGGGAACACAAGATCTTCATTTTGTTAGTGATTTGCCGAGGGCAAATAACAAGTTCAAAGTAACAATTGAAACAGAAATAACGATTTTGTATTTGAGAACAACTTTCAAATGGGGAACTGCAAGAATACAAAATGGTTTGATATGCTTACCTGAATTTATGAAAGCTGAAATGGAAGTTTGTGTTCAGAATGTAAGTTTATCTAGGGAAACAATAAACCAGCTTCTGAAAAAACATAATCTTAATGGCTACAAAAAGAAGTATAAATTCTGGAAATTCTTCAGAGCAAAATATGCAAATGAATTATGGCAAATAGACTTGAAGAGATTTCGATTTCAAGGCAGAAAGTATGAATTATTGGTTTGTATCGATGATTACTCGAGATTTATCCTGCAATTAAAGCTGTTTGATAAATCTCCTTCAATCAAGGAGATTGAAGAAGCAATTAAGCCCTTGATTGAAAAATATAATCCTAATAAAATCTTAACTGACAATCATCCTTTTAGAGAAGATTGGGGGAAGTTTTGCAAAGAGTTGGGAAGTGAAGCAATATTTGCACATCCATACTACCCTCAAGACAAAGGAAAAGTCGAAAGAACAATCAGGAACATAGCAGAAGAGTTTGTTGATTTATTAAGCAAATTTCCGAAGTGGATTCACAATATGGAAGAATGGAGAGAGTGGTTCAACAAGAAAAGATTCCATAGGGGCGTTAAAGATTATCCAGCTAATCTTTATGTTAAGTTCTGAACTTGACTTAACAGAATCATAAAGTTTATAAAGGCTTTTCTTTTATGAGAAAAGAAGATGGTAAAGAATCAAAAAGAAGAAGTTCAAGAGCAAGTAATAGAAACAAAAGAAAACAAACAATCTGAATTGATTTCCAAGATGAGGGCAAACCCTTGGATTGTCTCAACAGCTGTTTTTGCTTTAGCAACAATAATCTTGCTAGTTTTATCAATTTCTCCAAGTTTAACAGGAAATGCAATCTCAAGTTCATCTGCATCAACAAAGCTAGTTGATTTTCTCAATGGGAAAGTTGGCGGCGGAGTTACTTTAGTTAATACCACGAGCCTAGGAAGTTTTTATGAAGTTACTGTATTATATCAAGGGAATGAAATTCCAGTTTACATTTCAAAAGATGGAAAATATTATTCTGCAAGTGTTGCTCCAATTTCAACAACAGCAACCCCAACCACAGATACTCAACAGCCTGCTGCAGAAGTTCCTAAAACAGACAAGCCAGCAGCTGATTTCTATGTATTCGCTTATTGTCCTTATGGAACTCAGATGGAAAAAGCACTTATTCCTGCTTACAATCTACTAAAAAATAAAGCAGATATTAATATAGTTTTCATCGGAGCAATGCACGGAGAATACGAGCATGTAGAATCACTAAGACAATTATGTATACAAAAGAATTATGGAAAAGATAAATTATTTGCATATCTAGACAAATTCCTTGGGAATGCAGCAATCGGAACTTGTCAAGGAACAGACACCTGTGTAAATCCTTTGATAGAAACAATATTCTCTCAACTAAGCATAGACAAGAATAAGATT
>JAPLYA010000145.1 GCA_026395775.1 Candidatus Pacearchaeota archaeon | reverse complement strand
AAATCGCAACTCAAAAAACCAGAGAGATAGCGTGTTTATTTTTCCATCTATCTTATGCACTTTTATTATTTATCTTACGCTCGCTAAGAATTAATAGCTCAAAGCAGGGCTTCTTTCAATTATATGCGGAATTAAGATATTTGCACTTTCCCGCTCAGAATCAGTAGCTATTTCAAATTTTATTGCTGCCATATTTCTCAAATTTACAATATTCACCCTTATTTCCTTAATCTTCGCAAGCTTCATTATTTTTGAGAGTATCTTAGCCAAAATCTTAGATGCTTCCAAGATTTCCATAGCAACAAGATTCCCCTTGTCGTCAAAATCTAGCACAAAATTACCAAGCTCAACTGCTCCTGCTGATTTGCCACCTTCTTTGTATGCGAATAAGTCATCATTCTCTTCATCATAGTTAAATCCAAAGTTTTCCATGATCTCTTCCATAGTTAGAACCCTGCCTTGTCAAAATCTTCTTTTTTCAATCTTACTTTCTTATCACAAACACTCAAAATATGATCTGACATAGAGAACATTGGGTCGTTATCCTTTAAGTAATACAAGATAACTTCAACTCTGTTTTTCTCTCTTATATCTTCAATAGCAGGAACAAAATCAGTATCGCATGCAACAAGAATAAACTTCTTTATCCTGGAAGCATTCCTAACTAAGTCTATGCTTAACAATACATCCACTCCTTTTTGGGTATATTCGTTGTTTATCATCTGGCATCTTCCTTCTCTTATTTTAATTCCTGATAAATCGAGCTTGGAAATAAATTTGTCGTAGCCTGCTTTTCTTCTTTCTTGTTCTTCGGTTGGGGGAGTTCCTTGAAATGGAGGACAATTATAATAGAATATATCCTTACAAACTAGATTCTGATCTCTAGCGAGGTTTTCAGCAAATTTTTTAATATTAAACTTAAGTGGTTTCCCCTTACCAAAAAATTTAGAGACCAATGAAAGATAAGCACCATCAATAAAAACTATACAATCGCTCATTTTATAAAAAGACTAGTGACCCGGAGATCACTAGCGATCATGTTATATCAGTTAAGAACACCACATATTTAAGCTTTTCTGTAGAGCAGTTTTCGCGTTTATGAATAACAAAAGCTATACACCTTTATTATTTATCCCTAGCAGCCTACAATGTCGTCCATCCTGTAATTCAATTGTGTCTCCATCTATAGCTTGAGTTAGGTTTGCTAGAACTCTTTTTCTTTTACTACGTTGCTTGTGATAGAAGCAAAATATCCTAAAAATATGAGATTTACAAGAATAATAAAAAAATAAGAATATTCAAGATTTTCATATTGACCACTGATTTGAAATCGCTTGGGTGTCAGGGAGCGCCGCGAGCTCCCTGACTATCATATCAGCCGAAGTAATAATAGTATAAATACTAATATTACCTTTGATATGACTATGAATTTGTGATCAAAAAATTCATCACTAATGTTCTGAATTTTAGGATGATCAGAAATGCTTGTTAATACTCGCATTTCTGACATAAGAATGAGATTTATTAGGGGGTTATAAATTTTGTGCTATAGATAATCCGAGACTTGGGCTCTCTCCAGGATTTTGGTAACTTTCTCCTTCTTGAATCTGATAAAATCTTGCTTTCTCATCTTGAATTGCAAAGATTCTTGGAGCAACTTCATGATAAATTGCATCCCACTCTTCATCTGTTTCTAGCCCATTATAACCATAAAGTCTCTTATTTACTTCTCTGCGAATTTCTTCCATCCTTCTTTCAGTTTGTGCAAAATGTTTTATCTCGGGGGGTTTCATTCTTTCTACTCGGACAAGCCCCTCTGACCTTCTTCTATCGTTAATTTCCCAGAAATTAATATATGCCCTTGGATCTGCTTTCCTTGCAGTATGTGTTATAAGCAAATGATAGTTCCCGGGTGTAACAGCTATATCCTCTTCGCTAAGCCCTCTTGTTAAGTTTTCAGTAAGTACTCTGTCAAGAGAAGGTTTTCCCCTCCCACTGACTAACCAATTATAGACCCCCGATTCTATTTCTCGCTTGAACAGCTCTAGAGTATGCTCGTGACCAGGAAATAATTTTTTAAAATCCTCTTCTGTAATTTTTGGGTGAGAATGATAAACTACAGTTCTAAAATTTGGGAATTCTGCACCAACTTCTAATGTCTCTTGTTCGTCAGTGGGGTGTAGCCTTCTTGGTATCCTAACTTCAGCATTATGAGAACTAGCTAAATAATTGCCATGTAGAATATAAAAAGTATTTCCTTCAACTAGCCCACAAACAAATCCTGCTTGTTCGGGATGCTTAGACCCCCAGCATTCAATAGCGGTGTTTTCTAGCAGTGTTTTGGGAGATGGGGCTATTGCTACTCTTTCTATTCTTTCTTTTAAAGCATAATCTCTCCACGATTTTGCGGTATCTTTGTCCATTGTATTAAATTGGGAATTTGGCTTTTAAATCTTTCTATTTTGTTATTATTCTTAAGTAACAAAATAAACCAGAGGTTTAAGTTAAATTATTCATATACATATATCTTAGAAGCGATATGACTATAACTCTTTTTTTAATATTAGAGGGTTTAAAATTCTTATCATTTTTTATTTTAGAGCTAATATCTAACTGATGTTTTGTATACTTTTCAATTGTTTTCATCAGTTTGGTAATTAGTGTAAAAAGCTTTGAAAATCCGCAATCTTGCAACCAAATAGTTTTCTTTTTAACACATCAAAAATGCTCTTGTTCGTATGCTACCTGTTTTAACCCGCAGAAAGAAAAGGCATTTTTGGGGTGCATGAAAATTCCTGTTGAGTTTTTGACAATAACTAAAACCCAAGAAAATACTTCTTAAACTCTTTAACTATCTCCTCAGATATTTTTCTCTCCTCAAGTATAGAAAGAACTCTTTCAGCTATCTTATCAGCTATTAAGGTGTTATTGCAAGCCACACAAACCCCTGGTTTAAGCTTGACTGTTCTCAGCTCCTGAACAATCAGGTTTTTTGTTGCTAAGTCTATCTCCTGCCATCTCTCATCCATCCATCCTTGTATTTCAGTATGAATGCATCTAGAGCAAAGTTCAAGTGCGGAAAATGTGGGTTGTGTCATTTTTATCATTTTAAAAGTTCAAATCCTGCTGAAGTTTTTTTAACTTAGCAGGAATCGTGTAAGAATTTAATTCCTGTTAAGAGACAGCTATAAGCTGCGCTAGTAAAAGTTCTAGAATCCAATGCTAGCATTTCTCTTTTCATATTATTAAGACTAAAAAGCTATTTAAATAGCTTTTGTTTATATAATATATATTTAGAAATTAGGCCTTTTCTTTCAATAAATTCCTGAATCCAGGGGTCCACTCATCTGTGATCATTAAAACAGTATCAACTGTCTTAATTACATCAGGAAACTCCTTTTTTAGATTTTCAACAATTTCATAGTACTCCTGATAATTTGAAACCACAAGCTCTATCTCTATTTGTGATAGATTCCTAATAAAATATTGAACATTTGGCAATCTAGAAACATAGGAAAAGAGTTTTTTCTCATCTTCTTTTGTATATCTCTCTGTTTGAATAATTGTTTTATACAATTCTAAACCCAACCTACTTAAATCTACACCAATTCTAAACTGAATTATTGCCCAAATCTCTTGTAATCTTCTAAGCCTATTCTGAACAATTGCAACAGTTGACTTATTTTTTACAGCAAGTTCTACAATTGAAATTCTTGCATTATTAACTATAGCAGCAAGAATTGAAGAATCTAGAGTATCAATCTTATTTTCCACAATCTCCCCAGCAAACATTGTTGGTTGTTCAAGTTGATTTGTAAAATACATTTTTGGATATTGTCTTACATCAACTAACACCCCGATCTCAGATTCAACAATAATGCTATTAAATTCAGAGAGTAAATCATTTTTTATAGAGTAAAATTCATAATCATTTTTTGCAAAAAAAGAAAGAATAAGATCCCAAGAACCAGAACACACCCCCATCCAGTACATTCTTGGAGAATTTCTCAAATATTTTAAAAGTTTTTCTTTTTCTTGGGGGATATTTTTTAATTTCAAATACATTTTGTACGCTTTATATCCCATTCTATGGGGATTTATCGCAGCATTAAAGCTTGTGATTACACCAGAAGATTGAAGCTGGTTTATTCTGTAATCCACAGCCTGTCTTGACTTCCCAATTTTCTTGGCTAGCTTTGTCGAGGGAATTCTGCAGTTCTTATCTAGCTCTCCAAGTAATTTCAAATCTGCTTTATCCAGCTTTATTCCACTTATCTTAACCATAATTAGCATAAATTATCTATTATTTATAAATCTTGTCATTTATGCTCAAAAATAAGAAGAAAGTTTAATATACATCTGTTACTATCAAATAGTAACTAATAAGGAGTAAAAATAAAATGAACACAAAAGAACAATTGAGAAAAAAATTTCCTGTAATATTTAAAGAAAAAGCAATAGGATTTGTAAATGGAGTTACAGGTTGGTATATTGAGAATGCTACTCCTGGTTTGCATACTTTAGATATAGAGCACATTCCAGAAGATGTTGTTCTAGCACATAATGATCCAAAAAGCGAGGCAAGTGTAGCTTCAGAATACAGGAGAAAATTATGCTTACATAAATGCCCTTCTTGCTTCAATGAGGATAATGTAGTATATTCAAAAGAGAATAGAATTTTAACCCTAGATGAAACACTCGGACTAGTAAATCAAGCAATAGAGATTGCAAGAGCAGAAGGTTATAATTTTGAAAGTGTAAAATTCCTAGGTCCGGGCGAGTTATTGATGAATCCAGATCTTTTCAGAATAATCAAAGAATATGATAGAAGAAGAGTTAAGTTGAATATATTCACAAAAGGAGCATTACTAGGGGATGATGCCCTCGCTAAACGATATCAGGGCGTAACAGCAAAACAGCTCACAGATAAGCTAGCAGATTGCGAGAATGTGGGGCTTCTGTTTTCCTTTCAATCATTTGATGAAGAGTTGCAAGATAGCCTAGTCACCTCTAAAAGCGAGCAAGGAATAGTCGGCTTGCAAGGGTATACCAAGATTAGAGAAAAAGCATTAGAAAATCTTTTTGCATCTAAATTCTATACTCAAGGAAGAACAAATAGAGTCTGCATAATTAATGCTCCGATTGTCCCTGAGAATATTGGCGAGTCTTTCGATATCTATGAGTTCTTTGTAAGAAGAGGCACTCTAGTAGTTATGACTCCATCAATGCTATCCGGAAAAGGCTGTGGCCAAATGGAAAGACAGAAAGCACAAATTAGCCAAGAAGAATGGCATAACAAGCTAGTCGAGCTATATGCAAGGATCTATGGTTTAAATGTTAAACTTGGGATTCAAACTCCTGAACAGATTACAAGAGAGGGGATTGCTTCATATGTAGGAGCTCAACCATGTAACCAGGCCTCAACAGGATTATACATAAGAGCAAACGGAATAGTGCAGATGTGCCCCGGGAGATTTGACAAAACAACAATATTTGGGAGTGTTTTAGAAGATAAGCTAAAAAAGATTTGGGATGCTTCTCCAAACAAAGCCAGAGGCATAAAAGATCCGCATTGTTTAGTGAACAATAGATGCCCTGCCAAAGATGGTCTAGTTTTTCCTGATGATTTCTATGACAGAGTTATGAGGAGATATGAAAAGATATCGGGAAAATAAGCAATCCAAAATCTTTATTAATCTCTTTTTCTTATTATCTTTAATAAAAGAGAGTATCAAAATGCCCCAAGTTAACTTAAAATCAAAAGAATATGACTTGTGTATAGTTGGAGCAGGACCAGCGGGATTAGCAGCAGGAATTTATGCAGCAAGATATAAATTAAACGCAGTTATCATAGGAAAAGAGCTTGGTGGAAGAGCAAACTATCCTGAGAGAATAGAAAACTATCCTGGATTTATAGGAACAGGAATAGACTTAATGAAAAAAATGATTTCTCAAACAAAACATTTCGGAGTTGAAATCTTAAATCAAGAAGTTCTCTCTATTGAAAAATCAAATCAAGGATTTAAGTTAAATTCTGAAAAAGAATCTTTTCATTCCAAAGCTGTAATCATAGCTTCGGGCTCAGAAAAAAAGAAACTTGGGATAAAAGGAGAATCTGAATTAACAGGCCGAGGAGTAAGCTATTGCTCGACATGTGATGCTTTTTTCTTCAAGAAAAAAGATGTAGTAGTAGTTGGGGGAGGAGAAGCAGCAGCTAAAACAGCTCTATTCTTATCTACAATAGCAAATAAGGTTTATCTCATCTACCGAGGTGACAAGTTAAAGTGTTGTGATAAAGAAAAACGCGAGTTAAAATCAAAAGTTGAAGTTATCTATAATTCTCAGGTTAAAGAAATCCAAGGTAAAGAGCAAGTTGAATCAATTATTCTAGACAATAAGAGAAAAATCAAAGTTTCAGGTGTTTTTATTGAAATAGGCAGTGTTCCTGTTCTAGATTTAGTTGAGAAACTAGGAGTTAAAGGAGATGAAAACTATATTCTAGTTAATCAAGACATGAGCACAAATATCCCCGGGATATTTGCAGCAGGAGATGTAACTAAAACTAGATTAAAACAAGTTGTTGTTGCAGCAAGTCAGGGAGCAATTGCAGCTAAATCAGCTTATGATTATTTAAGGGGTTAAAGTCATATTTAGGGTAGGCTTAATATTAATCTGCGTGTGTAAATACATTTATTAATAATAGATAATAACTGATTTCTATGGAATTGCGATTGGGTTTTTTAGCATCTCATAGGGGGAGTAATGTTGGATCTATACTTGATGAAATTAAGGCGGGGAAATTAGAAGCCTGTCCCAAATTAATAATGAGCAATAATCCAAGTGCTCCTGTTTTAGATTTAGGAAAAGTTAGGGATATTCCAACTTTTTGTTTAAATGGGGCAAAAAGCCCTGATAAAACAATTCTAGAAACTCTTAGGAAATATGGAGTAAACCTAGTAATACTTGCAGGATATATAAAAAAATTAGGGCCGAGAGTTATAGAAGCCTATTCAAACAGGATACTTAACATACATCCAGCATTACTACCAAAATATGGTGGAAAAGGAATGTATGGAATGCGCGTTCATAAAGAAGTTATAAATTCTGAGGATTTAGAAAGTGGAGCCACAATACATATTGTTACTACAGAATATGATGCTGGAAGAATTTTAGCACAATATAAAGTTCCAAGATATGGACGGGATACAGCCGAAACACTGGCTGAAAGAGTTCTAAGAATTGAGCATGTGCTATATCCTCAAACATTAAGAGACATACAAAGAGGAATAATTAATTTGGATTAGTAAGCACAAGCATAATTTTAGGTAGGAAAGAAAAATTATTTTAATTGAATATAACATTATAATATCATAAGAAATTTATGATACCCCTCTAAATTAGGGAGTTATTTTTTTAACCAATCCCCCAATTTCTCTAACCAACAAATCCATTCAAGTATACCGACATAGTTTTATTTTTACCAACAAGCCCCAGCTTCAACTCAATTTGAACTTATCGCTGGATTTATAAATAAGTTTTTTCTATACTTATTGAATCAAAATGGAAACATCTGTCAAAATAACACTAATCATTGTAGCAGCAATAATTTTGGTTCCTTTAATTATATACGGATTGATTAACTCAAGCCAAGGAAACACAATAACAACTCAAGGACAAGCTCAGATAAAAGCAATGCCCGATATTGTTAAAGTTTATTTTAATGCAGATACACAAGCAAAAACAGCTCAAGAAGCAAAAGATAAAAACGCAGAAATTGTTGATTTAGCTATAACTAATTTAGTTAAAGCAGGATTTGAGAGAGCAGAGATCGTAACTGAAAATTTTAATGTTTACCCTGAATATTCTTACAATTACGATAAACAGGAGATAACTGGATATAGGGCAACACATTCTCTAAAAGTTGAATTCTCAACATCTAAAGTTGATAAAATTGGAGAAGCAATAGACGCAGGAGTTAATGCAGGGGCTGGAATAAGTTATATTAATTTTGAATTATCAAGAGAAAAAGAAAACCAGTACAAGGCAGAAGCTTTGAAGTTTGCAGGAGAAGATGCAAGAAACAAGGCAGAGGCAATGGCTTCTGGATTAGGCAAGAAAATCTCAGGAATAAAGTCAATTTCAGACTCAAGTTTCAACTATTATCCATGGAGAGTTTATGGAGTTGAGGACACAATGGGAAATGTTGCAGAAGCAAAACAAGCTGCTACAAGCATACAGCCAGGAAATCAGGAAGTAAACGCCCAAGTTAGTGTGGTTTTTAAGATAAGATAATTATTCTTTTAAGAGGTAGTGACTAACTTCGTTTTGTATATTTCAAATCTCATCTGAGTTTGAAAGCTTGAAAATTTTAATGACTTAATTATTGTTTTTATTGGTGGAGACAATTAAATAACCAATCGGCTCTGATTGTTAAGTTTATTGAAAGAGTTTACCATTTACAGATTTAACATCTTGAAAGGGCTTGAGATAAACAAAAGGGGCAGCAGCTTTTTTAAAATTAGATAGCATTAATATTATAATCAGTCTCGTTTGCCCAACCAACCCTTACTATCTCAAACTTTTTTCTTTTCATAGTAGCCTTGTCACGTGTTTCAATCCCAGATTCGTTTCTCCCACCAGGGCGGTTTTGTCTTTTTATAACTTTATTTTCGCGTGAACCTGCAACTACTTTTAACTTCTCAACAAGTTTGTCGAATTCTTCTCTTTTCGCTTTCTTTCCAAAAATATTATAGCTTGACATCTTACATTTTCTCCAAAATTTTATCTGTTTCTGCTGTTATCTCACAATTATTTTCTTCTTCATTTTCCCAACAAATTTGTTTAATTTTATATTTCTTTCCTTCTTTATCTACACCTGTTTCATAGGTCTCTGTTCCAGAAATCACTTTTCCTTTTTCTTTATCATGTTTGATTAGCTCGCCTTCTAAATAACTCCCAGAAACCATTTCTAAAGTTTTAATAAATTTATAGAACTCTTCTTTACTTACTTTTTCCCCAAAAAGTTTATAGCTTGACATTTTAAGCTTCAACCAACAGTTTATCTGTTTCTGCTTTTGTTAGTTCCATATCAAGCTTAATTACCTTTTTAACAAACAGATTTTCTTTGTTTAATTTGAATAATTTTGCATTTCCAATTGTTCTTGTTGCCAGAATTATCTTTTTAGCAATAGGGCCTATTTAAACTTTTCCATTTTATTAATCTAGGTTAATATTTTAGTAATTGCTATTTTGGAGTTATTCAGAAAAGAATATAAACAATAAAAACTCAAGTTTAAAATGGGCATTGAGGATGATATAAAAAGATTTATTCTTAGAAAGTTAGCAAGGCATAGAGTTTGGCAGCATAAACATACAAGCATACATAATTTGCCAAAGGGCTTGCCTGATTATTTAAGAAGCAAAAAAGAAGTAAGAAAAGTAATTGATGAGTTGCTTAAATCAAGCTTGTTGATGTCAAAGCCAACCAATTATGGGTTAGAAGTTTCATTGAATATAGAAAAGAAAAAAGAAATCGAGGATATATAATTAGCTAGTTTAGTTACATCTTCTCTAGAATCTTGATTCTAGATTCTAAGGGGGGATGAGTTGCAAGCAAATTAGAGAGTTTGAAAGGACTAGCAATAAACAAAGGAGCAACAGCTTTGCTAACTTTCAAGTTGCTTGAGTCATTTTTAATCTTTCTTAATGCTGAAATTAATCCTTTTGGATATCGAGTAAACTTTACACTTGAAGCGTCAGCAGCATATTCTCTTTTTCTTGATATGGCAAGTTGAACTAATTGTACAACAATTGGAGCAAGTATTGCAAGTACAAGCCCAATTATCATAAAAATAGCATTTCCTCTGCTTTCTCTATCATTCCCCCCACCTCCTTTAAACCACATGCTTCTCAAAAATATTTCTGAGATTATAGCAATCATGCCAACAAGCACAGCAGTTAATGTCATAAATCTAATATCAAAGCTTGCGATATGGCTCAATTCATGTCCTAGAACTCCCTCAAGCTCTTGCTTATTCAATTGTTCCAAAGCCCCTTCTGTCACACAAATAACAGAGTTTTGAGGATTTCTTCCAGATGCAAATGCATTTATCTGTTTTCCAGGCATAACATAAAGTTTTGGCATTGGCATTCCACTTGCCAAGCATAATCCCTCAACAGAGTTCCAGTACTGTCTATATTCATCCCTAGATGCTAGTTTAGCCCCGACACTAGCAATTGCTATTGAAGCAGAGTTATAATATCCAAACCAAACATAGACAATTGAGATTATGATTGCAAGAATCATAATAGTAAAAAAATAGTCAGGAGAAAAAGCAAAACTAATTGCATAGCCAAGAACAACCAGGACAACAGCCACAACTATCATTAGAAATATTGATTTTCTCTTGTTACTAGAGATTTGGTCATAAAAGCTTATTCTATCCATAAAATAAGTTAAGCTTCTAGCCTTTATAAGTTTTAGGAAACTTGTATTTTAGAGGTAAAGAATAAGCTGATGATATGAGAATTCTTAACGAAAATTAGTTTAAAGCCAAAGGCTTTAAAGATATAAGAAAAATTGGGAGCATTCGCCAACCCAATTTTTCCAACAAATACTGAAAGGAGGTAAAAACAATGAACTTTATAGGAATGGATATACACAAGCAGACAACAACAGCAGT
>JAPLYA010000103.1 GCA_026395775.1 Candidatus Pacearchaeota archaeon | reverse complement strand
CTACGAGATACAAAAATCAATAACAGGCAAAGGGAAGGAAGTTAAGGAATTAATCATAACAAACTTTCCAGTCGACTAACTCCAATTTTTTTGTAGCGAGACTTTATAAGATACATTCTTCTAATAATTTCGGAGGAAAATAGACATGGCTAAAAAAAAGAAAGAAGGCGGACTAAAGAAAGCCCTTAAATCCTGCAAAGGAAAGAAAGGCGCGAAGTGGAAGAAATGCCTTAGATCTCATGGCGTAAAAGCCAGGTAAGATTTTCTCTGATTCATATTCTTCTTTTTGAGGGGGGGATTTCTGAACTGGTCGGTCGGGTTAGTTTTCCCCTCATTTTTTTATTTTTCTAATTGGAAATTTTAAATAGAAAGATTTATAAAGTATGATAATCATACTATTGTATGGCTATACGAGATACAGCGTGGGGTTTCGTCCCAAAAATAGGTGATGGTATTTCATGGGTGACGCAAAAGATTTCAGAAGGGCTATCAAGCGCTTTCGGAATTGATGTTACAGCGTTTCAATCAAGGCTGATCACTCTTATGGTTTTGGCTTTTATTATTTATTTAGTCCTTAGCGTTTTAACCATAAGCAAAAAACTTATAAAGTGGAGTTTAGTGATATTATTGATAATACTAACCTTATCAGTGCTTGTATCCATAGTAGCTTAAAGAGGAAAAAAATGACCGACCAAAAAACAATATCAATCGTAGCAGGTATATTCTTAATGATGTTTCTATCATTGAGTTTTGCTTCCGCTGTTTCTTCGGGCTCTATCTCTGTTTCCTTTCCTGATCCCGCCATAGTAAATCTTAATCCTACTAATCCAACTCAAATCGTGGAGTTCCTTAATGGAAATCTTTCAGAAGCGCCAACAGTTTCTCTAACTCTTTCTGCGAATTTAGGTTCAGTCGCCCAATTATCCGCAAGTTCTTTGGTGGTTCCTTCAAGAAATTCTATCACAATCAGCATAAAGTCAGGGGCTATAAATGGCTCATACTCAGGAACTTTAGATTATAGCTATCCATCAGGAAGCGGTTCTATTCCTGTTTCTATTTTTATCCCAACAACAACTCCCCCTGTAAATCCTTCCGATATTATTGTTTTCCCAACTTCTAAAATAATTACTGTTCAGCAAGGCGCGGAGAAAACTCAAAATATTTTAATAAGCGTTCCTGGTTCTTATCCCAGAACAGTTACAATAAATGCAGTTAATTTTAATCCTGGAACCGACCCCATAAGTTTTGGCGATCTTAACTTAGGGCAGATTCCACCTGGGCAATCTATACAGATTCCGATTGTTTTCTCAGGCAAGGAAGCGCAGACAGGAACTTATCAAACTGATTTAAGCATTCTAGCTACAGACTCTGAGGGGCAGATTCAACTTCCAAAAATTAGCTTAGTTCTTCAAGTAACGCAAGGTGTTACTCCCGTGGATCAGACAACCTTTTCAACTCCGCCAACTTGCTCTCTTTCCGCTACAACTTTAAGCCTAAATCAATCTTACTCTTTTACTTGCTCTAACGCAAACTCAAACATAGCCATAGAGCCACAATACAGCGATTATTTTGAAGGGCAAAAGGTTCAGCTTCCATCAGGAAGCGGATTGTATAAATATGACTTTAGACCTTTGAGGACAGGCAACACTCATTTTATCGCAGTTTTTAAATATCAAGGCAATCCAATTTTCCAGGCTTACGATTCAGAAGTTAGAATAACCTCAGGCGGTTCTGTTGTTTCAGGAACAACTATGGGCTTTCTTTTTACTCCTACTTTAGAAATGGCAACAGGAACCCAATCTGTTTTAATTCAGATAGTAGATAATAAAACAGGAAGCCTTGTTGATAGCCCAAGACTTTTTATTAATGCCTTAGAGCAGAACTCATCCTCTGTAACCTTTTCTTATAATTTCTTGCCCGATCAGGATTATGAATTAAGAGCTAAGGCAAATGGCTATGATGATTATGTTCAGACAATAAAATTAAGCCCGAAAAATATTGATGTTACTATTTCGCCTAGCGGGGGAGATGTAACTACTGTTTTTAACATCTCTACATCAATCGCAAATGCTACCTTAAAAATAAATGACCTGCCTGTTTCAAATCCTTACTTAGGGACATTAACTCCAGGTTTGAATAAGATTGAAGCAAGTAAAACAGGCTACATAACCAAAAGCCTTAACATAACAGTTTCTAACTCAATAACAATTCTTAGTGGTCCAAGCGCGGAAGAATTTAAGAAAGGCAAGAATACAACGCTTACCTTAAACAAAAATGCGACTTCATGGGTTGTGTGGTATTTACCTAAGTTAGATTCTACTGACAGACAAAATTACGCAACAGGTGTCGGGAATACTATCTCTTTTATTCCTAAAAAAAGCGGGGTTTATACTGTTGAAGCAGATGGATTCACCTTAACCACTTACGAGGCAAAAGGTTTCAGCTTTACAAACAAATGGTGGATTTTTCCCGTATGGGCATGGTTAATCATAGCTATTGTTGTAATAATTTTGCTCGTAATAATAATTGCAGTAGCAAGTGGCGGAGGTTCCAACGAAGATGATACAAGCGGATTGTCTTATCAAGTTGGAAGCGGATGATGGGATTCTTAGAAAGCATAAGGAAGTTTTTCAGAAGGCAGACTAAGATAGTCGAAGTGCCTATTGATGCAGATTCTATCAGGGAAAATCATTTAGTAAAAGCGCTTTCCTATGAAAATGCAGAGCTTAAAGGAAAGAATGCTAAGCTAGAAACAGAAATCGGAAAGCAAAGACAAGCCGAAAAGGATTTAGATGAGGAAGAAAATGTTAAGGTAGCCTTAGACGAAAAGAAGAAAGAGTTAAGGATGCTTTCACAGGGGCAGGTTTTTTCTTTGCGATCATTCTTTGCTAAATACTTTAGAGATAAAAAATTCAGGGATAAACTTGCTATTTATTCTTTTGATAGAAGCACGAAGTTAGCTAATTTTGGGGATTTAGCCATTGCAGATGATGGGGATTTTGTTTTACTTGATAAAAAATTAAACATGGTTTTAAGGATGTCTAACCTTAAAGATTTATTTCAAAGCGTTGGCGCGTTAGGTGTTGATGTTGCTTCTGCTAAAATTCCTATATGGCTTGATAAGAATGGCGGTTATATAGAAAATGTTATGGAGTATGAAGCCCCTGAGCTTATTTCTACAGGCAATAAATTAAAATTTGCTAAGGCAAGGAAGCGCCCTGTTTATGAAATTATACAAGGGCTTAATAATCAGATAGGAGAATTACAGCAAGACTTAGCAGAATCTGAAATGATGAATACTCAACTGCAGAATAAATTAGACAGCTTAGATTCTACTTTAAGAGTTAATGAGACTATGGCGGAAACTTCGAGAGCCGAGCTTACAACTAATGAAGAAAGATTAACAGGCATTGATAGAGTTTTCAGAAATACTCAAAGGGATATGCTAAGGCTACAAACTCTAAATCAGGTTGAGGAAGACAATATAAATAAATTAGAAAATGAAATTGAAATTATGAGGGAAAAGGCAGAGAGAGAAGGAGTTAAACTTGCGGATGAAAAAGTTCTTGATTTAATAACTAGAATAAGATCAACATTAGTTAATGAACTTCCTGATAGTCCACCTGCACAGGTTAGTCAGGGGGCTATTCAAGGCACAAAATAGCCTTAAATAGTAGTTAAACACACATTTGCCTGTTCAGGATAATATGAAAATGGTAAAAAATAGTAGGTTACAAAAATATGAATCCAAAAATAACAAATCAGGATAAAATACTGCACGAACTTTTCTTAGTTGGACGAGAACTAACAGTTTTAGAACTATCTCGCGCAACAAAATTAAAGGTAAGTCAAGTTTATATGGCTATAAGAAGATTAAAGGAAAGAGAATTGATATTAGTAACTAAAAAGGCGGAAAAAGGTGTTGAGGGATTTATTCCAATAAAAATAAAAGTTAAAAGTTTAGGCTTCACAAGAAAAGTTTTAGAGAGGAAAGGGTTAAGATGAAATCTCCTAAAAAAATATCTTCAGGAAAATCTGAAGAAAATTATGAACCCCAATATTGTGAAGATTGCGGTTGCTTTATTGAACAAGGCAAGACTAAATGTAACAAATGTTATTTAAAGGAGGGAGCTTCTCATCCAAAAGATAAAAAAAAAGTTATGAGACGCACACATAATATATGATAAGCATGAGTTGGGTGGATTTGAGAGAGAATTGTCCGATAGATATAGAGAGACTTGTTTCTTATGCGCGAGAATTTGATTCTAATGCTAGTGTAAGAATTTCTTATAGCAACATAGAAAAGGCAAAAAATTCCCTAATTGATGCAAGAGGAAACTTAGATTTGATGATTACTACTATGCATCAAATTCTTTATGACAGAACAATTTTAAAAACAAGAGTAGATGAAGTTTTACATGGTTGGCTTGTTGATAACTTAGGCAGGTTCATGAAAAATATAGATCTAAAGGAACAACAGCTTGTCATTGATTATGATGATCCAGATCCTAAAAATAGCAGGATTGGAAAATCTAGACTTTTGGTTTATTCTAAAATACTAAAGACATCAGCACAGTCTTTAATTTATGAATCTATTTTAAAAGCCGAGAAGGAATACAAAAAAATTGATGAGAAAGCAGAAGCTAAGAAAGAAGAAAAAGACAGAATAAAAAAAGAGCCTAGAACTTTCTTTTACATACTTTTTCAAGTTCTTCAAATAACTCTTTCAGTTTTGGGGGGATTAACTAGAGAGAAAACAGCAACAGGAGCCAAACCAGGAATGGTTTCTACAAATCCTACATCATGGCAAAGTCTAATAAGCTCTAATGGTCAGCAAAGAATTGCGGAAGAGCACAAAGAAAATACGGGGGAAGTTATTGAAACAGGCGGAGTCCCCGAAGAGCTTATTAATCAAGATGGTAGTGGAGATGTTATTATTTCAGAAGAGCATGAGGAGGGCGCAGAAGATGTTTCAATGGATTAGG
>JAPLYA010000015.1 GCA_026395775.1 Candidatus Pacearchaeota archaeon | reverse complement strand
CTCAAGGGCATTTATGGAGTGCGGGAAAATTTGCAGCATCAGTTGGTTATGTGCAAGAAGATGTAGTAAGTAAATATGTAACAGAGCAAAAAACCAAACATGGAAACCCCAGCCTTTAGGCTGGGGAGGATGTCATTTAATTCTATTTAAAGGTTAATAAATATGGGCCTGCGAGGAGTTGAACCTCGGAATACTCGGTGTAAAAGATTATATCCTAAAGGATATACTTTGTAATAGAAATTTCACATTAATTTTAGGACTAGTTTAATAGCATCCGGTTTAATTCAACTTTTCTAGTGCCATATTTTTAGCAATAGAATAAGTTCCGACCTTCTTTTCTTGAGATAACTTATATATTTCTTCAAGATTTCTTTGTATGATTGGTAAACTAGAAATGGCTTCTTGTAGTGAACCTTTTTTAAGTTCCTGAATGCCTTGCATTACTCCACCCGCATTAATTATATAATCGGGTGCAATAAGAATTCCTCTTTCACAAAGAAGTTTATCATCATTAATTTCATCTTCTAATTGGCAATTTGCTCCTCCAGCTATTATCTTACATTTAAGCTTTGGAATTGTTTCTTTGTTAATGACATAAGCAGGACCACACGGACATAAAACATCAACATCTAAGAAAAGAATTTCTTCTGGAGAGATTATTTTTGCATTTTTTTCAAAGTCTTCTAATTTTTCTTTATCTGTATCTGATAGATATACTTTCCCCCCATGTTTTATAATTTCTTTTGCTAAAATATTGCCAACACTTCCCAACCCCCGAATAGCAAAACTTTTTCCTTTAATTTCTTCTGAACCATAAACTTGTTTTAAAGAGGTTTTTATTCCAAGTAAAACTCCTAAAGCAGTTGTAACTCCACTTTGTCCAAATTCAGAATCTTTTATAGCAAAAATCCACTTCGTTTTTTCTCTTATTATTTTTGCATCTTCAGGTTCAAAACCGAAATCTATTGCAGAAATGAATTTACCATTTTCTTCTTCAATTAATTTTCCGATGTCATGAAGAAACTCTTTTGTTTTTCCTTTTTTTGGTTCAAATACAACAGCCTTACAACCCCCATAAGGGGAATTAATTAAAGCTAATTTGTAAGTCATGGCTTCACTTAATCTCAAAGCATCCTTAATAGCGTTTTCTCCAGAATCATAAGGAAGAAGCCTTACTCCTCCAAAGCATATTCCATTCCTTAAAGTATGATAAGCAAGAATCATCTTTGCTTGTCCTTCTTGCTTAAAGATTATGCTTTTATGTTCTGCTTTCATTATATCTTTTATTTCCATATTAAAATCTATTTGCATTAGCTTTTTAATCTTTTTGAAGTAAAGGCTAATAAGGTGATATTAAGAAAGTATATCCTTTTTAATCTACTTTGTGTAAAAAAATATATTAATTACAGACCAGCTATCCATCCGCCATCCACAACTAATTCTTCGCCTGTGATATAAGAAGCTGCATCAGAAGCTAGGAAAACTGCCGGCCCGGCAATATCAATTGGCTGCCCTGTTCTTCTAAGAGGAAGTTTAGAAATCGTGCTTTCTTTTATCTTTTTGTCTTCCAAGATGCCCTGAGTCATTGCTGTTTCTATAATCCCTGGATGGATTGAATTGACTCGGATTCCCTTAGGTCCAAATTCAACAGCTAATGATTTAGTTAATAATCTCACTCCCCCCTTGCTTGCACAATAGGCAGCAGCCATTGCATACCCCGAAATTCCTGCTACAGATGAAATATTAATTATACTTGCACCTTTTTTCATATGTTTCAGAGCAGCCTGAGCGCATAAAAAGTAGCCTCTTAAATTGATATTAATTGTTTTGTCCCAGTTTTCCTGGCTGCAATCTAGGGTTGGCTGGGTGATAAAAATACCGGCATTATTTACAAGTATGTCAATTTTCTTAAAATTTTTAATAGTTTCATTAATCAGATTTTCAATATCTTTTTTATTGGTAACATCTGTTTTCACATAAATTGCTTTTCTTTTTAATGTTTTAATCTTTTTTAGTGTATCATCTCCCGGAATTATATCAGAAACAACAACATCTGCTCCCTGCCTTGCAAATTCAACTGCAATAGCCTGACCGATGCCTCTTGCAGAACCTGTGACAATTGCAACTTTATTTAATAAGCTAAACATTTTTACCTCTCTTATTATATCAAGGCAATATTGATATTTAAACTTTGCCCCATTCAAACAAAAACTATTTAAGCACATACAAACTATTCAAGATATGAAAGAAGTGAGAAAGCCCTGGGGGTTTTTTAGAGAGTTTGCTCTTAATGAGAAGTGCACTGTCAAGATGATAACGCTTAATCCCGGGCAGGAATTAAGCCTTCAGAGGCATAAAAAGAGGGATGAAAGCTGGTATTTTTTAAGTTCTGGAGTTGTTCAACTTGGGAATAGAAAATTTAAAGTTAAGAAAAATCAACTTATCAAAATTAAGAGAAAGATGCCACACAGAGCCCTAGCTGAAAAGGAAAAAGTTGAATTTCTTGAAATTTCTAAAGGAAAATTTAGTGAAAGCGATGAAATTAGACTGGAGGATAAATATGGCAGATAGATTAATTACAGTGGATTTAGGGGGGACTCATTTAAGAACAGCGATAATCCAAAACCATAAGATAATTAAATATGTAAAGAAAAAAACACCTAAAGACAGAAAAATGCTGATTAAAGAGCTTGTTTCTTCAATACAAGCGCTAATGTCAGAGGATATTAAGGGAATAGCAATTGCATGCCCTGGGCCTTTGAAAGACGGAATAATAAAAAATCCTCCAAATCTTTCTTTGAGGAATTTTAATTTAAGAAAAGAAGTTCATGATTATTTTAAGCTTCCTGTTGCTGTTGAAAATGACGCTAAATGTGTTGCAATTGCTGAAATGAAGCTTGGATGCAGAAAGAAAAATTTTATTCTTTTAACTTTAGGCACAGGAATAGGCGGAGGCATAATTATCAATGGTGAGATGTACAGGGGGGAGGGATATGGCGGAGAAGTGGGGCATATTATTCTTGACCATGGAAAGGATTTTGAAAGCCTTGCAGCTTCTAAATCTTTGAAAAAACTTACTAAAGAAGCATTTGGCAAAGAGCTTATGATTAATGATCTTTTAAAAATTAAAAATGGAAGAGCTAGAAAAATTCTTGAGCAAATTAGTATGTATCTTGGGCAAGGAATTGCTTCTTTAATTAATGTTTTTGATCCTGAGATTGTAATATTAAGCGGGGGAATGAAAGAAACAAAGGCGCCTTTTTTGAATATGATTAGAAGGCAGGCTAAAAAATATGTAATTTTGCCTAAGGAAACTAGGATTGAGTGGACTAAAATAAATCATCCGGGAGTTTTAGGAGCAAGCTTTTTGCTAGACTAAAATAAAAAAGTAAATTAAAATGATAAAACAAGTAAGAGCGCCAGTAAGAATTGATTTTGCAGGAGGAACAACCGATATTAAGCCATTTACAGATACACATGGCGGTGCTGTTTTAAATGCTGCAATTAATCATTATGTTTATGGAAAGTTAGTTGCCAGCGATAAAAGCACGAGATTAGAATATCATGCAGATATTCCAACATCTTCGGGATTAGGAACATCAAGTGCAATGAATGTTGTTTGGGTTGCTTTAATAACACATATGAAGGATAAACAGAAGATTGCAGAAAGCGTCTTCAATATAGAGCATGCAGTAAAAGAATCTTCTGTTAATGGCAAGCAAGACCAATATGCATCTGCTTTTGGGGGAATAAATTATATAAAATTTATCAAAGATAAAGTGAATGTATATCCTCTTAATTTGAAAAAAGAGTTTGTTAAAGAGTTAAATGACGGGCTTGTTTTAGTTTATTCTGGAAAAGCTCATTATTCTGGAATCTCAAATAAATCTGCTATTGATAATTTTTTGAAAGGCAGAAATACAGAGCATCTCATAAGGATAAGGGAAATTGCTGGTGATATGAGAAAGGCATTGTTAAAAGAAGATTTGGATAATTTTTCAAATTTAATGAACGAGGAAACAGAGGAGAGAAGAAAGCTGTCTAAAATCACTGTTTCGCCTCAATTACAAAAAGTTATAGACCATGGCAAAAAAAATGGTGCAATTGCAGCCAAAATTTGCGGGAGTGGTGGCGGAGGAAGCGTGCTTTTCTTTGGTGACAAGAAAGAATTAATCAGGAAATTTAATTGCATAGACTTTAAATTTGATTTTTCTGGATTGACTTGGATATAATCTATTATTTTATCTCACTAAATGCTATTTCTAAGGCTACTGGAGCAATTGCAGACATCTCAACAAAAAAGCGATTCATCTCTTTCAAGCACTCAAAAGCCAATTTCTGTTTCTTGTTCTTTTTTGTGTTTTTTTGATTAGACAATAATGAGGGTATTGCGGTGTGGAAGTCTTCTACACAATTTTGCAGTGTTACTCCTTTTCCCACTCCTCCAAGATACCAACTTTTAGCAATATTTACTACATAATTTATTATCAATTCTCTTAGAATCAATTTATGCCTTATTTTAACTAAAATCTTATCTAATTTACGAAAATTTTCATCGGAGGGTTTATATTCAGAATAAGCATCCTTCTTCCATCGTACTAGGAAAGTATTATAGAAATTGTCCCAATCAATTTCAAATCCTTTTCCCTTTTTCTTTAACTTGACTATTCCTATTTTTCTTAGAGGATTAATATAATCATAAACCGTGCTTCTTTTGACCTTTAGAGTTTTTGCGATTTCTTCAGTGTTATTTTTTTCATTCACAATTGCTAAAAAAGCTTTAGTAGCTTGAACATTTCTAAATGGATATGATTTTTTCATTATAAAGACCTAATTTATTTACTTTTTCAACTCTTTTTTGAATCTTTCTCCCATCGAGTGTAGATTGTTCTTCCAATCCAACTATCAGGCGGATTATACTTTCGATCCCCTATGGAAGCATTGCAAGATCTGCAGAGCGTAATCAGATTGTCCATTTCATCGGTTCCACCTAGTGAGTGGGGAGTAATGTGATGTACGTGTAAGCCTTCACTCTTCCCTTTTCCACATTCTTGGCATACATAATTGTCCCTCTTTAAAACTTCAATTTTTATTGATTTTGTTAAATCCCTTTTTCTTTTTTCTTTATTACCAGAATGCAATCTTAATTGAGTGGAAACAGCATTTTGCAATTGATTTAAAATACCAGAAGTATCTTCTCCCAATTCAACTGCAATATTCTTTATATGGGCACTTGTTACATCATACATCTCCATTTCCTTTGCCTTT
The DNA here is from genome assembly GCA_026395775.1 of Candidatus Pacearchaeota archaeon. Lineage (GTDB taxonomy): Archaea > Nanobdellota > Nanobdellia > Pacearchaeales > GW2011-AR1 > JAPLYA01. The sequence continues at coordinate 3,076 of JAPLYA010000015.1, read as the reverse complement.
TCAACGAATTTATTTACTTTTTCTTTAAGGTCTCTCTGCATCTTTTCTTCCTTGTATTTCTCTAATAATTCTTCTAATTCCGTCTTAATTTTTTCTAGTCTGAACTGTTCTTTAAATCCATATTCTTCGAAGTAATCTAGTTTATTATCCAATGCAGTTCTTACTTTATGAAAAATATACTTTATATCAATCCCCATTTTCATGAAGTAATCTCTTATCTGCATACACTCAAAACTCGAAGAATTTAGAAAAGAGATATATTGCTTTTTTTCAGCAAGTTCCCGTAGTATTTTAGATAAATCTGAAATTAATGTCTTGTCCTTCAAGCTATGAAACTTTTTCCACATTTTTTTAATATACTCAATTTCTTGTTGCTCTTTTTGCCTTTTTTTCTCATCTTCAGCTTTCTTGGATTTCAAGTCCTCTAACTGAATAGAATAGTACTCTAACATAGTCCTTGCTAGATGTTCATTCAAACTAACTTTTTCATCTGATTTGCCTTTCATGTTTTTTTTAGGATTTTGGGGTTTATAAATCTTTCGGAGTTTAGGGTTAAAAGCATAAAAATAGAAAGGTTTTAATAATAAAGAAATTCCCACAGCTTGCTGTGGTTGGGAGTTTCACTTATTATTTCTCTTAAACTCTTCAAGAATTAGGCGAGATGTTAAATATGCTATTGTAGACTCTGCTCCTTGGTTGAGATTGACATTATTTTTCGAGAGGCCATCATAACATCCGCCTGTGGATTCGTCATACATCATTTGATTCAGATGGTTTTTTCCTAAAAACCAGTTAAATGCTAAAATTGCTTTTTTGTAATAATCTTCATTTCTAGTAATCTTGTAGGCTTCAAGACATGTTTGAACCATTGAAGCAGCATCTAGAGGCTGCTGGTCAAAAAATGCTCTTTCTCCATTTCTCTTGCACCACCCGCTCTCACCAATAGGATGTAAACAGCCGTTTACAAAAACAATATTTGAGAGAAAATTAAAACTTTCCTCTGCAATTTTTAAATATTTTTTATTCTTGGTGATCTCATAAGCAAGAAATAAAGCTTCTGAAAGACTTGGATTTGAATAAGTTAGTTTATCTTCAAACCATTTCCAATCTTTTGACGAGCTGATTTCATAAATTTGAACAAGAGAATCTGCTAATTTTACTAATTTATTTATTTTTTCAGGATTATTATATCTTTTAATATAGCTGTATAAGCCCATTATTGCAAATGCCTTTGCCCTTGGAGAATTTAGCTCTGTGATCCCTTTTTCAGCTTTTTCAATGATTTTGATTGCTCGATTAATCATTTCTTCATTTTTTTCTTTTTCAATAAGGCATCCTAAAGACCAAATTGCTCTTCCAAATGCATCTTCACTATACGGATTCAAAATTTCGTTTTCATTTAGGTGATTGTTCTTAAAATTTCCGTTTTCATCCTGGGCTCTTTCTAGAAAATTAAGGTATATTTTTTTAAGCTCTGAAGAATGCTCTGAATTGAAGAGGCTATCATGAATTACAGAGACAATCAATGCCCTTGCATTATCATCTAAAGTGTATCCGGAACTCTTGTCGGGAATTGAGTTCCTTGAAAACTGGATGCATCCATATTCGTCTGTGAGCTTTTTCAAATGATTTAGTTTTATTTTTGGATATTTTTCTGTTGTCTCTTCACGTAGCTTAACAACTTTATTAAAAACTTCTAGATATTTAGAAGCAACCATGGACCAAATCATTCTTCTGCTATAATTATAAGCATTGTTTTCTAATTTCTCCTTAAATTCTTTGTTAGAAAGAATTTTATCAATTGCCTCTCCGAATGAGGCTGGATCTTTAAACTTAGCTAACATTCCCCTTTCTTCTGCAAGCACTTCTTTGGCATATTCAACTGGGGTTGAAACAACGGCTTTTCCACAACCCAATGCATAAGCTAATGTTCCGCTTACTATCTGATTTGGGTCAAGATTTGTACAGACATAGATATCGCTTGCAAGAAGATATTTGATTATTTCTTTTAATGAGAGATATGAGGCATAGAATTTGACATGATTCTTTAAGCCAAGTTTTTCAACTTCTTCAAGTAGGCTGTTTCTATAACTTTCACCTTTTTGTTTCCTGACTTTTGGATGGGTTTCTCCGATGACTAAATAGAGTATGTCAGGATATTTTTTTATTAATTTTGGCAAGGCTCTTATCATGTATTCTACCCCTTTTCCAGGGCTCAATAAGCCAAATGTAGAAATGACCTTTTTATTTTCGAGCCTTAGCTTCTTCTTGTAACGTGCATTAGATCTGAATGGAACAGTAGGAATCCCATGATGAACTAGATGAATCTTGCTTCTATCTATGCCGTAATCATTGTGTAAGATATCTATTGCCTTGTTTGCCATAACCACAATCGCAGAACTTTTCTCGCAGATAAATCTCACAATTCTTTGTCTGACTGGATCGGGGTTAGCCAGAACACTATGGAAAGCAATCACAACTGGTTTCTCGATTGTTTCTAAAAATGGAATCAAATAGCTTCCGTATTCTCCGCCAAAGATTCCAAACTCGTGTTGGATGCAGATGAGTTTGATATTATCGTTATTATTTATTTCCTTGGCTTTATTGATAAAATCTTCAATATCTTCCCTATTTATTTCCATTATGACCTCTTTGTTATAATTGTATACGCTTGAGTTATCATTTAATGCTATGACTCTTGATTTTAATTTTGGATTAAACCTTTTATTCATAGCAGAAATAAGATCCTGAGTAAAAGTTGCAATCCCACACTCAACTGGAGGGAAGTTACTCAGAAAAGCAACCTTCGATGAAGTGAGTGTTGGTTCTATCTCCTCTTTTTTATACATTTTCTATTACTCTTTAGCATTATTTTAATGTTGAGACTGTTTATAAAATGTCCCATTCTGTCAAAGAATCAGTATTTATGATAACCGGTTAGATTCAAGACCGGGGGTTGAAGTTGTGGTAGCATTTGTAGAATATCTTTGTCTCGTTTATAAATAAAATTACGCCCACGCCGTTTGTTTAAGCTAAGGTTAATATTAGGTTTTCTTTGCCCAATAATTATGGAGAT
>JAPLYA010000044.1 GCA_026395775.1 Candidatus Pacearchaeota archaeon | reverse complement strand
TTGTTCCTTTTTCTATTGCAATGTTTTTTGCACTTTCATTTTCACTTAGGACAAAGGAATTAATTAAGACAAGAGATCAATCAAGAGAATTAGAAAAAGAGTTTAATAATTCTTTATTTACTTTGGCAAATAGGTTGGGTGATGGAACCCCTGCTGAGATTGCTTTTTCAAAAGTTGCAGAATCAAGCAAAGGGCAAAAGACAGAGAACTTCTTTAGAATTGTTCACACAAATATACAATCTATGGGGATGGGGTTAGAGGAAGCTATTTTTAATAAGCGAAGGGGGGCTATTCTGTATTATCCCAGTGCACTAATCGCTACTTCGATGAAGATTCTTGTGGAATCTGTTAAAAAAGGATTGCAAGTTGCTGCTCGAGCTTTAATGTCAATTTCCGAATATATAAAAAATGTGAACAGGATTAACGAGAGAATGAGAGACCTGCTGGCAGAGGTTTCTTCTGATATGAAGAGCAATATGACTTTTCTAGCTCCGTTGCTGGCTGGAATTGTTGTTGGATTAGCTAGCATGATTACAATAATTTTAAGCAAGTTGCAGCTCATATTCCAACAGCAGGGGGATATGGATATAGGAATTGTTGGGAATATTTCTGGTGTGTTGGATATGTTCAATTTGACAAATATGATACCTAGCTATTTCTTACAGTTGGCAATAGGAATTTATATTGTTGAGATTATCTTTATTTTGTCTAGTACTCTGGTCACTGTGGACTCTGGGGAAGATAAGCTAAAAAGTGTTTTTGAGACAGGTAGGAACTTAATGACTGGGGTTTTGCTTTATTTTATTGTTGCTCTTATTGCCATAGTTGCTCTGTCAATTTTAGCAGGGGTGGCTTTAGGAGGGTTGGCTACCGCTTAGTTTTGGTAATAAATGAGCTGATGCTTTGCATACTTGGTAATTGTGCAAGGTGTTTTTAACCTATGAATCCTAATGTTAAGTATACTGAAATAGTTTTATTTTTACCAACAAAGTGCTCTATTATCCAATATAACAACAAGATTTATTAATCTTCTTAATCTAGTAGATGAATGAAAATAGACAAAAGGGGTTTTGTGCTTGGAGACTTTACAGCTTGGTTAATTGTTGCTGTGGCGATTCTAGTTATTGGATTGGCTGCATATTTTATTATCAGCGGGAAAGCTTCTGGATTAATTGACCATATTAAAAATTTATTTAGATTGAGGAGAGCATAATGGCAGAGATTGTTATGGATAAGACAATAAAGATAATATTGATAACTCTGGGAATCCTGGCTATGCTTGTTTTTATTTTGGTTTTAGCAAAACCAGCTATATTTGACTGGCTCGTTAATCAAGCTCCAACTTATAATTATACTCATGATGAAGTTATTACTCTGACTCCTGATCAGCTTGCTAAGTTTGATTGTGTTTTGGTTGCTTGCCTGGCTGATAAGCAGGAGAATGGATATATGACCTCACTTTTTCTCGCAAATGTTCAAGGAACTCAAATAAAACTAACTGAAACTAATCCGGGACTATATCTTAACTTGGACAATGAGATTCGTGTTAGGGAACTTAACTTTTTCGAGAGACTCGTAGATAATAATCCAAAAATTGGGGGCATAAAAGACAATCAAATATTAATATTAAAGGAATATTTAGATAAGGGATATAATCCAATTGATAGAAAAGATTTTATAAAAATTAATGGGGCAAAACTTAAACCCTATCAAGTATCTGGATGTAATCATCCAATATGCAAAACTGAAGAAGAATATAAGAAAACTCTTGAGGAGATTAAAAAACTTGAACTGCCTACTGTAAATCAGATAGGGCAGATAACCTCTATTTGGTTTGGGAGCGATGTAAACTCTCCCGTTACTTCAATCCAAGAAGGGCAGAACATTATGATGCATATTAATTGGGATTATGGGCAGCAGAACTGCCAGAAAGTTCGCACTATCCTAAATGGAGCAAATTTAATTGAATTTAATCCTGGGCAGTCTACAGAATATGTTCAATCCCCTTCTTTGAAGCAAGGAGCTAATATTTTTGAATCAGTTTGCATTCTCAATAGAAAAGAAATTGCAGAAACAAAAAAACAAGCGCAATTAAATGTTCTCTCGGGAAAAATTAATTTTTATTATTACAATCCAGTTTCTAAACAATCTGAACTAATTGGGACAGAAATAAAAAGTATATCAAAAGAGCCTGTTGGTGGGGATAATCTTAAACTAATTAGCTCTTGTTCGGGCTTATTTTCTCTTTATGTAACTAAATACAAAGCAGATTGGGTTACTGTAGAAAAAGAATCTGTTAAATACTCTAGCCCGGTAGAATCAGAAGTTAACTTAATATTTGCAAACTTGAAAAAAGAACCAGGCAATTACGAACTTAGTGCTTATTGCGTTACTAGCACAAGAGACCCTATTTCAGACATTTTTGTAAAAAAAGACGACGCTTCTACAAAAAAAGCAATTAAACTCGCGATTCAATGATTATGATAAAGAATAAAAAAGCTGATTTAACTTTAACAGAAGGAGCAAAACTTATACTTGCAGTTATATGTATTGGATTGCTGATTCTTTTTGCTGTTATGCTCTATAATTCTTTGTCAAGTAAGCAGGAGAGGGAGCAAGCTCAGGCTACTTTGGAGCAATTAACTGGGCAGATGCAGCAAATGAAAGAGGGGGAGGTTAGTGAATTTTTGATTACTTCTCCTATTGCTTGGTCTATAGTTTATTTTAATAAAAATTTAGGAGATTCAAGACCGAAATCTTGCATAAAAGATAAAAACTGTTTATGCATCTGTCAAGAAAGTGATATTAAAGATTGTCAGAAAGGTGTTTGTAAAAGTATAGATGGTTCTGTTATCTTTAAAGTGCTTGTTGATTTAACAGATAGTTCAACAAAAAACCTATTATATGAAGCAAGCTCGGGTATTTCTTTCAAAACCTTGCCGCTTGCATTAGGACTGACGGGTATTAAGGGAGGTATAGAGCTCTCTGTGTCAAGCCACTTTATAAAAAGGACCAGTAATGACGAAGGAAAGATCACTGACGATTTCTTAAAGAAAACAGATGATGTAGAGACAAATACTGCTATAGAGTTCTTTAATAGTTTATTGAACTACCAGAGCGATTTTTTAGATAAAGGCAAAATAACTATCAAAGAGCAATTAGCTTATTATTATTCTAATAAAGCGAATTCTAATGCCGAGAAAACCCTGTTTAATAATATAAAAACTTTCTATTCAAACTATGATGGGATTGTGCTATTTCAATTAGGGGATTCTTCACAAAGCAAGCCAATTTTATTTGTAATCTCTGGAAAGAATCTAAATAATTGGAATGATAAGAATTTGGGCGAATTGTCAAACCAGAAAATTTATTTTAGTGGGCTATTCCAGGGTTCTGAGGCAGATACGCAAGAGATGATAAAAACAGAGTTCTTTAAAGAGAATGTGGAAACAAATCTTAAATTCAATGCTCAAGAATTTTTATCTACCCAATATGGGAGCAGTTTTAGTGGGCTTCGAATAAGAGTTAGGTGGTTTGTTCAAAATGCCTAAAAATAAAAAAGCAAATATGAATGAGATAGCTATTGTTGTAGTTGTAATTATGTTCCTGCTTCTGGCGGGATGGGGTTTGTATCTGTTACTTAGAAAATTGACAGCTGGCTAGAGCTATTTGTTGGTAAAGAATAAGCTTGAGCTTTTGTAAACTTGACTTCTGTGTAAACGCAGGGGCAATTGTTTTTCCAAACTTTTGAACACCCCCAACAGGTTTGTTAAAATCTTTTTACTTTTTACCAATAAATGATTCTATCATCTAATATAACAACAAGATTTATTAACTTATTTTTCTTTTGCTTGAGATGAAAAGAGAGAGAAAAGGGGAGATAACAACAGCTTGGTTGATAACTGTTATCTTTATTGTAATTGGGCTAGTCATATTATTTATTCTTTTATCGAGATTTGTCAAGAATGCTGAGATTAGCAAGGAAACTTGCCACGAATCTGTTATATTCAGAGCAACAATGCCTGCTGAAGTTCAGAGTTATGTTCCTTTGAAATGCAAGACAGCCAAGTATTGCTTGACAACTAATCTTTTTGCTGTTGCCAAATGTTCAGAATATGCTGGAGTAGCAAGTGAAGTTACAACTGTTAGAGTTAAAGATAAAACAGATGTTGAACAGTTTATGGCTAGGGAAATGCTAGACTGCTGGAGCATGATGGGAGAGGGGAAAGTCTCGCTCTTTACTCAATATTTTGCTGTGACCTATGGATTTGGCTCTGTTTATCCTTCATGCACTATTTGTTCTAGGATTGCATTTGATTCTGATTTAAAGAAACAATCTTTTATTAATCAAATTGATCTTGGATTATATATGAGAACTCATAAAGTTCCTGAGAAAGATGTTTCATATGCTGATTATTTTGCAAGCGAGAATGGGCAGATAAGTGTTGGGCAGAATTATAATAATGACGCCATGAAAACAGATTTGGGGAGCTTGCAAACGGAGATTTCGAAGGGGAATGATAAATTAAAAGAATCAGTTAAGGGGGATAAAGATACTGTGGCCGCATTAAACCAAAAAATTGATGCAAATTATGGAGAGATAAAAATAGAAAAGGTTATAAAGGAAGGGGTAGCCACTGAAGAAAAAAACCCTGCTGAAATTGCAAAATATATAGACCCTCCTGCAAAAGTTTTGGATCCCTCTAAGAATAATCAAGCAGCAATTGTATTTATGCAGATAACATCTCCTGACGGAACAGATGCTTTGAAGAATCTTGTTAATGATGTTCTTGGAATTGGGACATTGAGCTTTTTTGTAAGTCCAACTATAACAACAAGAACGCTTTGGTGGGCTGGCACAAGTGCACTCAAGCATCCTGTTATAACCGCTGTTCTTGTTATTGGGGGAGTTGCTATTCAACAAGGTTCTGTTGCTGCAAATAGGGCTGTGACAGCAGGTTATTGTGGAGATGTTTCTGTTGGGAAAGAAGCTAGAGATGGTTGCTCTGTTGTGAGAATGGTTAATTATGATTTACAGCAAATTTCTCAATATTGCCAGGCTGTTGAGAGTATTCCTTAATTTCTATTGATAAAAGGTAAACTATTTTCGTATACTTAACAATCAAAGCCGATTGGTTGTTTTAACTTGCAAGCTCGCACAATTAAAAAGTTTACAAAAGCGAAGCTTATTCTTTACTTCTTGATTTAACAACAAGATTTATTAATTCTATTTCCTAGATAATAAGATGCTTGGAAAAAGAGGGATTCATCTAGTCGGAGAAGAAATTGTGTTTTATATTTTAAATGCGGTCTTCTTCATAGTCTTGTTGGTGTTTATTTTTAATAGTGTTAATGGGAAGCCTGTCTACGAACAGGCTTATGCAAAACAAATTGCTTTTTTAATTGATCAGGCTAAGCCTGGAACTGAAATTGTTTTGGATGTTTCTGATATTTGTAATGAATATAAAATTCCATTGATAAATATAGATTCTGCTAAAAATACATATAGCAAGCCTATTCTTGATGCTTTTAAAATTGATGATAAATCAAAAAAAGTTATTGTTAAATTTGGCAGCATGGGAAGTTATGGTATGCCTTATTTCAGCAATTTAAAAGTAGAATTTGATGCATTAGTTGATGGAAAAGAATTACCTGTTGGATTGCAAGAAGTTCAAGATGCAATAAAGAAAAAATTAATTCAAGATGTTTTGAATAAAAAATTATATTGTCAGCAATTAAAAATAAAAATTTCAGAAAAATGATAATTAAGAATAAAAGAGGGGGAGAGAAATACTTATCTATTTGGTGGTTTCTCATGCTTGCAGTAATAGGTGTGGGGTTGGTTGCAGGTGTTGCTATTTTCAATGCTAGAACAATTGATACTAGAGCTTTAGAAGCTGATATTCTGGCTGTAAGAGTGGCTGATTGTTTGGTTGATAATGGCTATTTGAAAACAGGGGTTGTTGAGGAGAATTTTGATGTTTATGAAAATTGCAAAATAAATAAGGAAACAATTGAAAAATCAAGAATGTATTTCTTTTCATATGAGGTTTATGATGCTGAAAAATGCGTGAATAATGAATGTAAGATAATATTTGAAAAGCCAGCATATGGGGTTGCTGATTTCAAGGGAGATTGCAAGATTTCTCAGGCAATCTCTGCTCAGGAATATCCAAGATGCTCTGAAAGAAAGGTTTATACTGTAAATAAAGAGGGAAAAGGATTGCTGCTAGTGGTAACTGCTGGGACTAATAACAAAGGGGGCAGAATTTCTGGAGTTTAAAATGATAATAAAAAATAATAAGGGGCAAGTTGCATCAACATTTACTTGGTTTGCTGGGTTTTTGATTATATTTTTTATTATGTTCTTGTTTTTGATTGCTTCACTTGGAATTGCTGCTCAGAAAAAAGTTTCTGGGAAATTAGGAAGTGTTGAGGTTCAGGGGGTTGGGGGAAATCTAATTATAAGTAAGGAAATGGTTTCTTTTTTGAACAAGCAAGTTGGGGTTGATAGTGTAAAAATGAGATTTAGTGAGCTTATATGCCAAGCCTATAAAAATTACCCTAAGGATTCAAATAATATTTATGTTCAAGCTTTTGATGCTGAAATGAAAAAATTGAATTATGCACATTTTTCTGAAGTTTTATACTTTCAAGTTGGGATGATTTTGGGATATAAAGCGAATTACGTCCTGTTAGGGGCTTTTACAATTCCCTATGCAAACTCTTATCTAATAGCAGGAGAGAATTATAATTTTGTAACTCTTGAAGAAACTGATGAGAAAATCAAATCAGGAACTCTTCTAGAGCTTCCATGCGAGGTTTCAAATGTTAACTAAAAAATCTTCAACTTCAATTTCGGTTGTATTGCTTGTAGCAATGACTATGTTACTTGTGGCTTCTTCTGTTTTTGTGTTCTTGATAAGCAACAATCCTGGGAAGAAGATAACAGATGCTCGAGCTATTGAGGAGGTTTATGCAAAAGAATCACAACTTGGGTTTTTTATAAAACAAGTTGCTCTAGAAGTTGATAAAGAGGGATTTAAGACTCCTGATGAATTTAAGGAGAAGTTTAAGGCTAGAATTTCTGGCTATAATGTGGATGTTAAAAATGATGCTGTTTTATTTAGTCTGATTAAATTTATGCGGAATAATGCTTGGAGCTGTGATGTTAGTGCTAATACCATTTCAATTAAAGTTTCGGATTTTAAAATTTATTTGTACCAAGGTGAAGGGGGATTAGAATGGGCTGTGAATACTAAACCCCCCTACAATACCCAAGTTCTATATAAGCCAAATATAATTGTAGAGGTAGAAAGAAAGTGAAAGAAAGGTTTTTAAATAAGAAAAAACTAGTGTAATAAGAAATGATGGCGATAAAAAGTAAAAGGGGAGCTGAATATACCACTAGTACAATTATAGTTATAGTTCTTGCTTTACTTGTCCTTGTTGTTTTGGCAATGGGATTTGGAGCTGGCTGGAGCAATTTATGGAGCAAGATTACTGGATTCTTCACTCCTGTTAATGTTGATTCTGTCAAGCAAGCTTGTCAGTATGCTTGTACTACTCAGTCTGTAAATGCTTTCTGTTGTCAATCAAGAGATGTAAGATTTGATAAGACAAAAGAACCTGTTGCTATGAAATGCACAGACCCTAGTATAAAACCAAGTGATTGTAGTTTAGATTGCCCTCCAAATGCTTGTGCAGGTCCTAGCGGAGCTAGTACAACTGGAACCGGCACTACAGGTTCTGTAACTAATCCTTTTGCGAGTGAAGCTGAAGCAACAACTTATTGCAATAATCTCTGCGCCCAAACAAACTTCGCAGCTTTAAAAACCCAAATATGTTCTACTGAGATTTACTATATTAGTGGGGCTAATTCACTTCCTCGCCAATGTTCTGTGCTTGGAGATTGTGCATCCAAGTGTGGTAAATAAGCTAGATTTAAAAACTTCTTTTTATTAATTTAATTATGATGATTGGGAAAAAGGTGAAAAGCAGAAAGGGAATGGAGTTTGCGATTACTACACTTGTTGTGATTGTGCTTGCTATGCTGATACTTGCGGTGTTGGCGATGGCCCTGACTGGAACGTGGAAGAAACTTTGGAATAGCATACGAGGATACTCGAGTGATTCTGATAATTTAGTTAAGATTTGCAAAACTCAGTGTGATTTAGAAAATAAACAAGCTTTCTGCTGTGATGAGAAGTTGTTTGATAAAGAAAAAACAAATTGTACTGATTCAAGATTGAAAGGGGATTGCAATATAAACTGTTTTGAGGTTAGCTGCTAAAATGGATAGGGGAGAAATTAGGAACAAGGGGAAAGATAAAAGAAAGATTTAAATAGTTATATAAGTTGATATAATGTATAGGGTTATATAACTACAATGGAAATAAAGAAAATCCTTCACTATCCCAGATTGGATAGTGTTCTAATGGTGGAAAGATTTTTGTTTGAACATAGCGGAGAATATACAAAAAAACAAGTATGGGATAGATTGCCTAGAAAAATGATGTATCAGACTTTTTCTGTTATAATTGATTATTTGCTTTATTCAGGTAAGATTGCATCTGATGTAGAAGGAAAATTAGGATGGATTTATGATCCCGAAGGTGTTAAAAAATATTTGGCTCAGTCACATTTGGCTTGGAGAAAGCAAAAATGAGAAGCAAAATTATTTTTGGAGATGAAAAATTAAAAAAAGAATTTGAGAAACTTGAAGATTCTAAAGAAAAAGAATTAAAAGAGCAGTTAATCAGGGCATTTGAAAACATTGAGCAAAATGCATTTTGTGGAATTCAAATACCCAAAAAGCTTATTCCAAAAGAATATAAGGAGCGATTCGGCGAACTTACAAATTTGTGGAAATATAACCTACCAGATGCTTGGAGACTGGTTTATACTGTTAAAAATGATAAAGTGAGTGTGTTGGCAATTATATTGGAGTGGATTGATCACAAAGGCTATGAAAGGAGATTTAATTACTAGAAAATGGACAGAGGAGAACAGAGAAGCAAGGGGAAAGATAAGAAGAAAAAGAGAAAACTTTTTCCATACAGGCATGGCGGGAATTCTAGAACTTTAGAGATAAAGAAGTGAGTGCTAAGTAATAGCTCAATCTTCTTGGTGCTCGAAGATTTCCTGATATTTTTGATTTGTAATGTAAGAATTTTCTGATTCTTTGTGAAAATTGTGCTTAGTTTGAAAAATTGAAGTCAAAACCAAGGAATGCCCACCACTCGTATACAAATTAGTTTAGTATTTACCTCTCAAAAATAAAGAAAAAACAGTTTAAACTGTTTTTTCTTTTGAAGCATGGATAACAAAATCAATAAAGAAACTTAGGATTAGAGGGCCTATCACAAAGCCAAATAAGCCGAATAGCTTAACTCCCCCAAATATTCCTAGGAGAATAACTATTGGATGGATTCTTGATTTTTTACTTATTATTATTGTAACTAGCAGGCCATTAATAACCGCGCTTAGTAATATGCCTGTTACTGCAATTATTATTGCGGCTGTATAATCTACCTGAACTAGAGCTAGAACAAGCATTGGAACCCAGACGAGAGCTGGGCCGATTAGAGGTATAAAAACAGCAATTGCAACCAGAAAAGCCAAGAAGACATACCAGTTTGAACCCGCAAGCCAGAAGCCTACTGCAGCAACAATAAAAGCTATTATCGCTATGAACAAGCTACCATAAATAATATTTTGAGCATTTGAAGAAACCCTCCCCATTATTTTTTTCTTGTCTTTAAATGGGAGGATGGATTCTATTGTTTTAACTAGCTTATCCCAATCAATCAGTAAGAAGTATGAAACAAAGAAGATGATAATTACCAGAAAAAGAAGATTTGGTATATAAGATAGCAAGTAAGATAGAAGATTGAGTAATAATTCTCCTACTCTTTCTATTAAAACAGGAATTTTTTCTTGGATTGCAGAAAGAACTTGGTTATTAGTGTTAAATCTGCTCAGATAATTTCCAATTGAGCCAGCTATTTCAGCTGTATCTTCGCTAGAAACAACAGCTGAAACCTGATTAACAAGAGTTTGAGATACAAAAAATAAGGGGACTATAATTAGGATTGATAAAAGCAATAAAACAAGGATCGCCGATAGTTTCTTATTTATTATTTTTGAGAATAGTCTATGAATAGGTAAGAGCAGATAAGCTAGAATAAAAGCAGATAATAGAGCAATAAGGAAATCTTGGATAATATAATAGGAGAGCATTGCCAGGATAATCACGACTACCCAGAAGAAATATTTTTTAAAATTATCATCAGCCATCTTTTATTTATATATGGGGAAATGCTTAATAAAGCTTTCTTCTTTTAGCTTTATTAGCTATCTTTTATGTGTATGAAAATTAGTAATATAGAAAGGTTTAAATACTCTTGCCAATATTTATGTGTATGAAAATTAGCAAAGAAGGGTTATTAAGAATAAATAACGGTTTTGGAGGCAATCTAAGAAGTGATTCTAGTTTAGATTATGCAATTGAACTACAAGATAATAAAAAGCTAGGGGAATATAAAAAACTTGCTTATTTATTAAAAGCAATCCTCGTTGACCATCCTTTTTCAGATGGGAATAAAAGAACGGCCATGTATCTTGCCTTGAAATTTGTAGATGAAATAAAAAAGCAAATAGATCGTGAATTACTTTTACACCAAATTGTATCTATAGCTAAAAATAATATAACAAATATAAGACAAATTGAATGGAGAATTAAAAATGCAATCAGATAAAATTTTGAAAAAATATAAAGAGCTATTTAAAGTCCTAGAAGAATATGATAAAACAAGAGAGCTACCTTTTCAAAGAAAGAGAATAGACATAACATTATCCGTTGGGGCAATAAATTATCTAAAGGAGCTTAGCAAGAGAACAGGCAAACCCATTTCAAGAATAATTGAGGAGAAAATAAAAAATGATTGATTTTTTGATTTTGCTAGTGATAATCTGGCTGGTATCTGCCAGTATTTCTGACTTAAATAAGAGGGAAGTGCCAAACTGGCTAAGTTTTTCATTGATAATTTTTGCCTTGGCTTACAAGCTGTTCTACTCAATTATTAACTCAAATTTTAACTATATCCTATATTCTTTGCTGGGCTTGCTAGTCTTTATTGTTCTTGCTTATGCTTTTTACTATGGGAAAATCTTTGCAGGGGGAGATGCAAAATTGCTTATGCCTCTTGGGGCAATTTTACCTTCGGCTAGCTTAAATTCAAGCATATTTTATTGTTTTTTATTCATCTTGTTGATGTTTTCAGCAGGGGGAGTTTGGGGCTTGCTCTATTCAGGAGGAATTGCTATAAAAAATAAGAAAAAATTTAAGAGAAATTTCTTTAATGAGTTTAAAAAAAGAAAAATCATGCTAATAGCGAGTTTGCTTCTCGCTTTGATAGTCCTAACTTTAGGTTTTTATGATGAGATTCTATTTATCTTACCAATAATAATCCTTATTTTTCCTTTTTTATTTGTCTACGCCAAGTCTATGGAGAATTTGATGATTATTTCTATTTCTTCTAAGAAAGCAACAGTGGGAGATTGGCTTGCTGAACAAGTTAAAGTTCAAGGAAAGATAATAAAACCCTATTGGGAAGGACTAAGCGAGGAGCAAGTGAAGTTGCTTGCTAAATCTAACATAATGATAAAAGTTAAGCAAGGAATCCCATTTATTCCTGGATTTTTGATTGCATTTTTGTTTTGGATTGTTTTGAAAGATTACTACTGGTTTTTTAGCTTTTAGCAATAAAAATAATAAAAAAGAGGTAAAAGAAAATATTTTTGATATATGGGGAAAATTGTGTATAGGTTGAATTAAACCAATTAATTCTGATAACCTGTCAACTGAAATAGTTCATCATTTACCAATAAAATATTAAGGAAATCTTTTTGGAGCTTTCTCCAGAACTCTTTCAACCTTAATCTGGGGCTTGGGTTTTTTCTGCCTTGGCTTGAATCTTAACTTTTCTTGAAGCAATACGAGCTCTTTCTCAGAGGCTTGTTTTTTCTCAAGCTTTTTATCTTTGAATATTGGAATAACTTGAACTAGATTATGCCCTAGGATATTAGAAGTTTCAATTTTAACTTCCTCTGGCTTTAGCTTGGATTTGATTCTTTTAGCTAGCTTGTTGGCAAGAGTTAGTGCTTGACTCGGCAGTTTATCATGATTTTTTGACAAAACTAGGGAATGCCCTTGACTTAGAGGATTGATTTCTAGAATGGCTAGGCTTTTTTTGTTTTCTTCTAACTTATAAGATTGAGTCTTGCCTTGGGTTATAGAGCAGAATACACATTCACTTGTTTGCTTTTCTTTAAGCAGACTATTTTTCTTTACAAATTCTTCTAGTTCCTGGGGGGACATTTTTTCTATTGCTTCTGTAATATCTTTTTTGTTATCCACTTGAGAGCTTTCCAGCTGTTTTAGAATTTGATTTTTTATTTCTATAAACTCTTGTTCGTTCATGATAAATAAAGAAGTTTATGTTTTATATAGTTTTATATTGGTAAAAGATAACTATCTTTGTGTAAGGGTAGTCATTTTCTTTAGCTTAATTAACCAAACCGATGAACACAATTAAAAAGTATACTGAAACGAAGTTAGAATTTACCTCTTTGCTATCCAAATGCTCGCCTATAATCAATTATTTCCAAAGAGCTGATTCCTTCTAGCTTCATCTCGTCTATTAAAGATGTTTCTTTCTCTTCAGGCCAGGCAAATGTTATAATCAAAGCTTTCAAACCAAAAGCAATTGGTTCTTCTTCAATTGAACTAATCTTTATTGCCCCCATGCTTATTAGCTTTGATTCTATACTTGCTTTTACAATCTCAAGTGCTTCTATTGATTCTGGGAGAATCTTTAATTTTATTCCTACGACTGCCATATATTATGCTAAGAAAGATGGTTTATAAATGTTGTTTTGAGACGATACTGTCAAGTAAACGAATGATATAAATACCCCTAATTATTAGCTATTTTGAAAGGAGGTATTTATCATGGTCAAAAAATGTGTTTTTTGCAAGTCTTCTAAAATTGTTAAAAATGGGCAGAGAAAAAGGAAGGTTAGG
>JAPLYA010000057.1 GCA_026395775.1 Candidatus Pacearchaeota archaeon | reverse complement strand
GGGCAACTGTTTCAATTCTGTTTAGCTTGTAGATAGTGGAAGCTAAATCTAAGCATCTTGAAGCCTCCCCATGATTAATAATTACTTTTTTTGGAGTTGGCTGGCACTTGTTGATAAAAGCTAGCAACTGATTTCTGCCTGAGTGAGCTGAAAATCCCTCCATTGTAATAATCTCCATGTTAACTTGAACATCTTCTTCTTTGCCATCATTATTCATTTTAAATTCTTTTATTCCATCTTGCACTTGTCTTCCCAGAGAGCCAGAACCTTGGTAACAAACGAAAATTAAGCTATTTCTCTTATTGCCTGCAAATTCTCTGAAATATTCAACAGAAGCTCCACCCATCAGCATACCTGAAGTGGCAAGGACAATACAAGGACCTCCTTCAATTACTTTATTTCTTTCTTGACTACTTCCTACCCTCGAAAATATCTCAGAAACAAATGGATTGTTGTCTTGGAAGACCAGATTCCTGATGCTTCCTGCTAGAAAATCTGGGTAGGCTGTGTGAATAGCATTAATATCCCAGATCATTCCATCAATATAAATAGGAACTTTTGGAAGCAAGCCTTGTCTAATTGCATCTTCTATAATCAACATTGTTTCTTGGGCTCTACCTAAACCAAGTTCAGGAATTAGAACTTTTCCTTCTCTTTCTAGTGTTTTTTTGATTTCTTCGAGCAATCGAGCTTCTGCTTCTTGCCTGGGGGGAAGGATATTTTCTTTTCCCCCATAGGTTGCTTCTATTATTGCTGTTTCCATTCTTGGGAAAATAGAGACAGCTGGGTCTAGCAGTCTTGTCTTGCCAAATTTAAAATCAGCTGTGTATAGCAAGTTATGTAAGCCATTACCGATATTCAAATGAACCATTGCACTTCCTAGAGCGTGTCCTGCATTGTAGAAAGTTAATCTTAAATCTGGGGCTATGTCTGTGACTTCATTGTAGTTCAGACAAATAGAATGCTTAACCATCTCTTGTATATCAGAAGCTGCAAATAGAGGCTGATCTGCTTTTTTATAGGCTACGCCTATAAAATCCAAGGCAGTTAGAGAGGCTATGTCTCTTGTTGGCTGAGTCATATAGCAAGGGCCTTTGTATCCCATTTTGTATAGATAAGGCAGCAGGCCAACATGATCGAGATGAGCATGGCTTATGATTACAGCATCAATTTGTTCTAAATCAAATTCAGCTATGTCAAAATACGGGAATTTTTCTGAATTTTGAGCAGCCACATCTATCCCGCAGTCTAGCAAGATTTTAGAAACAGGCGTGTGAAGCAACAGACAAGATCTTCCAACCTGCCTTCCTGAGCCTAGAAATGTTAGTCTAACCCATTCATTTACTTTTTCGGGATTCCACTCTTTGTAGATTTTCCTTCCAATTGAATTTAAAAACTTAACTCGATAGTTATTATTCAAATAGAGAACAGAGCGAATATTTTCCGTTATTTTGCTTTGGATTGCTGGTGATCTCTGAATCTGTGGCAGCCAGAAAGATTTTTCTTTTATCTCCTGAAGAACAGAACCTTGCTTGCCTATTACTAATCCTGGTTTCTTGGCCTCGACAACAACAATGCTTCTCTGAACATCAAAGATGATATTTGTGATTTCGGCTTCTGCTGGAACTATCTCGCGAATTATTTTTTCTGTTTTTTCCTGGCTTTCAAGAATAGTTTCTTCTGCTCTCAATTCAATTCTTTTCTTGAATTTGTCAACTGCTTTCTTAATATCGGGTTCGCACTCTAGAAAGAATTTTCTATTGTCTGTGTAGAGAACTAGATTCGCTCCTTCAAACATTGCCTTGGAAATAAATTTAGGTAATTCGTCCTGAATGCTTTTTAGTATATCTGTCATTTGCGTGTTTTGTTTACTTGTTATCGATGTTATTTATTGATAAATATTGGTAAATTCTAACTTCGTTTTGTTTACTTTTTTATTGTTTTCATTAGCTTGGGAATTGGTGCAAAAAGCTTTGAAAACCCACTTGCAAGCGGCTAAAGAGTTTTTATTTTATCTCTTAATTATCATTTTTAATTGTAATTTCTGCTTTTTCCTCTCTCATTAAGAATCTATTTGAAGTCTGCTTCTATTTTTTGCTTGATAACATGTTGAATGCCTTGTTTGGTTATTGTTAAAACATCAATTGCATTTCCTGAACCTATATCCCTTTGTGTTGAAGATTTTAAAGCTTCTATTGCAAGATTAACTCCTTCCTTAACTGTTAAATCTTTTTTATACTGTCTTTCTAACAATCCGAGAATAAATGGCATTCCTGAAGAGAAATTAGCATCATAATCTTCTACTTTAGAGACTGTTCCTGCTGGCTCCACAGTATACAATTCGTACTCCCCGTTTTCATTGAGTCCTGCAACAAGTGTTCCTGCAATAAAAGGAATTGAAGAAAACTGCCTTATATTCTTATAGGCAATCATTGCAATTAAATTGGCTGCTTCTTTTATTGTTGGACGAGTTTTGCTTCTTAGATGCTTTAACTTGAGCTCGGCTCTGATTATTTTTTGAAGCATATCTATATCAGAAGCCATTCCAGTTCCTGAAGTCACAAGATAATCATTCACTTTTACAACTTTTTGAGTATCTTTTGACATAACTAGATTTCCGGCAGTAGCTCTTCTATCTCCCGCCATTACAATTCCATCTTTGCAGACAATTCCTAGAATGCTTGTCCCTGATTTCAATACTGAATTTTTAAGTTCTTCGTTCATGTTAAGAATAATAATAACCTCTCAGAACTGACTATCTAGCGATAAGGAGGTTTATAAACCTTATGGAGTTAATGGCTCATCCTTTCGCTCACTACAACGTGATTTCTATCTGGGTCATAATCTATAGTTAAAATAATTTTTGCTTTTTCTTCCCGCCCTAAATTTTTAACAAAAGTTGCTGCTGATTCACCAAAATCACGAATGGGAGGGCCCGGAGAAACTGCATACCCCTGAGAACCATAAAAAGCAGCAGCGGTTAGAAAAATTTGAGGGGCTGCAAAGTGATCTGTTCTAGAAGGAACGCCCTCAACTCCGGCAATTCTATATGTTGTTGTATCCCCATTAATAGCTGTAAGTAATGTGTTGCCTGTTCCTTTAATTACTCTTCTTCCTAAATTATCTTCAACTAGATTTAACATTTTTAATTTTCTCAGAAATTAGTCTGAGGCTAATCACTTTGTTATCTGAGATTTATTTATATTTATAAACTTATCGAATAGCAAGTAATAACTAAGCTTGAGCTTTTGTAAACTTAACTTGGGGGCAAGCAATGGTGTTAACTGTGTACCAATCGGCTATGACTTAATTGTCTACAGAAAGAGTTTTATTTTTACCTCTCAAATCAAGCCCCAACCCTAGTAACCCCTGCTTCTTTCTTGAACTTAATTATGTTCTGGACAAAGGATTCTATTTTAGACTCATGGCTTACAATTATCAGCTGTTTGGCTTTTAGCTGCTGGAGAACATCTCTCATCTTATCTAACTGCTGCTCTGAAAAGCCGTCTGTGGGTTCGTCTAGAATGACTATATCTCGGGTTTTAATCTTGGATAGCAAGGAATTAAGAACTTGATTTAAACCCAGGCGATAGGCAAGGGCAATTGCTGTTCTCTCTCCTCCTGAGAGGAAAGAATAATCTAGAGAATAATCTTTTTGTTCTATTATTGGAGTAAAATCTTCATCTAAATGAACTGAGAATATTTCAGGAACTAAAATATTAAACCATTCGTTGAATTGCTTTGAAAATTCTTCTCTTAATTTTAACATTATGTTTCTCTCTGTAAAGCTAACTAGCTCTGTGAAAGATTTTGAAAGCCAGTCTTCTAGGCTTGCCAATTCGATGAATT
>JAPLYA010000013.1 GCA_026395775.1 Candidatus Pacearchaeota archaeon | reverse complement strand
GATGTAGCAGAGACTTATGATCTAGTCCCAGCATCTAAAAAATAAGGAAATTTTATGTTGTTATCGCCCGTGGTTTTGATCTTGTTAAAACTGGTTTATATTTCTTTACAGTATCTTTTACTTCTATTTCTGCCATCTTTGAAGCGATTTCAAAATCAAATTTAAGCATGATTTGGACAAGTTTGTTATCGGTGTTGAGTTTATACAGGGATGAATTACCCTGAGCTCTTGTTTTCACTATCAGTTTCTTTTCCAAAAGAATATTTATTATTTTATAAACTGTCGGTCTGCTAACCCCTGATTTTTCAGAGATCTCTGTTATGGAATAATCAAATCTTGGATAATCTGCTAGAAAATCTAATATCTTCGTCTGAGGATTGTTTCCAAAAATATCTTTGAACATGTTAATGCACCACTTTATCTTAATTACTATATTGTACTTTCGAATATATAAACTTTTTTACATTAATGTTAAAAAAATTTACAAAATAGGTTTATGTATAGTGCCTCTTTTACAGAATATTAATGGTAAATTTCACAGAACTGCAACTTGATATTTTCTTTAAACTTTGGCGAAATAGATGCTTTAGACGTAATGCCACACTTCAGGTAGACAATGTTGTTAAAGGCGCTTCTTCCCATCTAATCGGAAGAATGCGAAAAGAAATGGACGATTTGATAAGGAAAGGTATCGTCATCAAAATACCACATCGACATGGGGAAAAGGTTTTCATTAATCCTGAGTACAAATTTGAGATCGAACGAGCATTGAAGAAAATCCATTCCTTTTTATAAATAAATATCTAAGGCGTTTTTTCAATGCACTTATGTCTTCTAAAATCTTGAAATTTCTTGTTCCATAGGAGTAATAAGGAGGCTTACGGCCTGTACCCAGCATATAAAATTTAAGATTTTTCGTAAATATTTTTTCTATGACCAACCATTAGGACTAGGACAATAAGTTTTTCTTTTTTTATATCAAGAATAACTCTATAATCGCCAACTCGAAGTCTATATCCCGGATCATCGATAAGTTTTGTTACGTAGGCCTCAGGTCTTATTCTAATCCGTTCTAAGGATTTGATTATTCTTTCTTGATCGTTTTTTTCAAGTTTTTTCAGCGTAAAAAAGATTTCGTACGTCATAACCCCAGCTCTTTCTTAACCTTGGCAAGGGTATGGACTTTACCTGCTTTAGTTTGGGCGCGTGCTTCAGCTAACTCTTTTTTTGTTTCTGCATTTAATTCTTCATTGTCTTCCATCATGTTCCAAATTATCTCTTCATAGGTTTCTTTATCGAAAAATTTCCTTTTTAATAATTCTTTCTGCAGTCTTTTACTGATTTGGATTGTAGTGTCCATAGTATATTATAGTACGCTATAGCATATAAATTTTTCCATGTTTAGGACATTGGGACAGAATTAGAGATCAATCTTTTAGAATGATTACATAGGCACGTTTGCCGATGTACCTTTTTGGTGCATCCACTTTTGCAGAATTACCAAAAGACGTCACTTGTTTCTCGTAGAATGTTTCTACATTATCGG
>JAPLYA010000028.1 GCA_026395775.1 Candidatus Pacearchaeota archaeon | reverse complement strand
TTATGTTGCAACAGTTGGAGAAGGAGTTAACGCAGACATAATCAGAGAATATATCGAAAAGCAGGGAAGAAAAGGAGAACATCTTAAGCTGTTCGATTTCATTTAGAGATGCCCTGTGCTCTTGGCACAGGGAGGTTCACTGGGGCAAGGCAATTTTTTAAACCAAACACAATTAACTTGTTTACTAAAATAGTTTTATTTTTACAATAGTAATTAATTAAAAATATCAAGAACATCTTCTAACAAAATTCTTAAATCTTCTTCAGCAATTAAATTTCTAAGCCTTGTTTTGGATCTGGGAAAGAATGGGAGGGTATTATCAGCATCCCAAGAATAAAGAACTTCTTTAATGTCTCTGATTTTTTCTTTTTCAATTTTATAAATTGAAAGGCTGGTAATCCTCTTTGGATCTTCTTGGCTTGCTCCATATCCTTTAGAAGTTGTCTTGCTCGCCCTTTTTATATCTATCCTGTATTCTCCTCTCGAAGTCGAAACCCATTGCCCGTGCTCGGTTCTTTTGGGCTTATCGTACAGAATTCCATTGAAAACCCGCATTTCCTGGCATTCTCTAACTAGGGTTAAAGTAGGCATTCTCCTATATGGATTCTTCAAAGAGCACGGTCTTCCCATGAGCCTTGCATAAAATCAGGCTTTAAATAATCTGTTGTTTTGTAAAATATATTTCAGAGAACCCTAGTTATCCCAGCCACCTAACTTTTCCTGGTCTGGGTTCGTAGATTAAACCTTCTTCTATTAACTTAGAAATCTCTTGGTTTATTGCATCTGGACTAGCTTTGAGTTCCATTATAATCTTATCTGTGTCTATGCCCTCTGCTTCTTTTTTAATCATATCTATTACTTGGGATTTTATTTCTGTTATTTCTTCTTTTGTTATTGGCATTTCCTTATCTAACTCGAGTTTTCTTACTAGCAAGTATCTGGGGTCTTGGGATTTTATTATCTCTGGAGAGATGTAAATCTCGTTATTGTAATATCTTAGCAATCCTATCACCATCACTGTATCTCCCTGCTCTTTAGCTTGAAACTTGGCAACGTCATCTCCAAATGCTTTTAGTCTAATCTGTCCAGAGGCATCATCTATTGTTAAAGCCAAATACTTTTTTTCTCCTTCTGAGTTATATTTTTCAACAATATTTGCTACAATATTAACTCTTATTATCTGCTTGTCATTTAACTCAAGAAAATTAAATCTCTCTTCTGTTATTATTGGCTTTCCTTTTAATATGTCTCCTATTCTTAGCTTAATTGCTGTTGCTCTTTGAAAATCTGGCATGTGTATTGTTGTGTTTTTTAGTTTTTAAGTATTTGTGTGATTTGTTGCTAGGTTTAGGGCTTCTAATGCGTCTCGCTTTACATTTTCTAAAATTTCATTGTTATTTATCAATTCATCTGCAGAAAACCACCTTAATTCTGTACCTTCATCTGAAATTTCTAATTGCTCTCCACCAATAATTATTGCTGCATAGGCTAAATTAATATGATGGTGTTCTGGTTTTATTATATCTAAACCAATTGAAATGTTTTTTATTAACTCTTTTCTTTTTGTAATCCTGCTAGTTGCAATCTCTGCTTTTTCTTTACCTAATAGTTGAATATCAAATCCTGTTTCCTTTTTTGCTTCTCTTACTGCTGTTTCATCTGGCAATTCGTTTTCTTCTATATGCCCGCTAATAGGTATAAATTTTTTGATATCATTATGAAAGATAAGTAACACTTTTTTATCCCTCACAATATAAACAGTTGCTACAAATTCTCTCTTTGGTTTTATTATTTCATTCATTTTAATTACATCCTCTGAACAAAACCTTTCTTGGGATGAAAAATATCTCCGGAGATTGTTAACTTGTCTATGGCATCATCAACTTCTTTTGAATCTATTTTTCCTTCCAACTCTTTTGTTAGCTCTTCAATCGGGATTAATTTTCCTAGCCTTGATTCTAATCTTGCCAGGGTTTCTCTAACTAGAACAATCTTGCCTCTTTGGGATGTTGATATGCCTGTTGCTATCCTGTCTATGTCAAATGTTTTTGTTTCATAGTCATAGCCAACTTGCATCAAATAGTATTTCATTAGATCAATTGCAACTCTTGCATCTTCTTTTGTTATCTTCTTACTTAGTTTTGATTTTGCAGAAGCCTCGCTTAGTCTAATTAAGGCTTCAAGTTGTCTTGCTGAAATTGGCAAGGGTCTTGTTGGTTGATTCGTTGAAACGGCGCTGTTTCTTAAATCAACATAGAATCTTTTTATCTCATCAATTGCCTCATCTGTTAATTTTGGCTGAATTCTCTGTTTGGCATAGGCAATATATTTTTTGAATAAATCTCTATCTATTGGGCCTTTTGCTTCTGCTTTTTGGTGTTCCATCAAAACATGGGTTGCAATTGCCTCATCTTTTACTCTATCTGGCAAGTCTTTCAAAATAAAAATAACATCAAATCTGTTAATTAAAGTTGGAGGTAGGTCTATTTGACTTGCAACTGTTTGATAAGGGTCAAATCTGCCAAATTTTGGATTTGCAGCTGCTAAGACAGATGTTTCTGCTCTTAAACAGGCTTGAACATTTGCTTTGCTTATTGTAACAGATTGTTGCTCTAATGCCTCGTGCATAGCTGCTCTGTCTTGAGGGTCCATTTTTTCTAGCTCATCAATACAAACAATTCCTTTGTTAGAAAGAACCATTGCTCCTGCTTCTAATGCCCAACCTCTTAAAAATTCATCTCGAACAACAGTTGCTGTTAGCCCAGCACCAGTTGTGCCCTTGCCCGCAACATATCTACCTTTAGGAGCTATTCCTGAAATAAATTTTAACAACTGAGATTTTGCAACTCCCGGATCTCCAACTAATAGAACATGAATGTCTCCCCTTGTCTGATTTCCATCTCCTTTTGTCTTTTTAACTCCGCCAAATAATTGTAAAACAAGTGATTCTTTTATTCTATCATGACCGTAGATGC
This sequence comes from Candidatus Pacearchaeota archaeon, assembly GCA_026395775.1. Classification (GTDB taxonomy): domain Archaea; phylum Nanobdellota; class Nanobdellia; order Pacearchaeales; family GW2011-AR1; genus JAPLYA01. The sequence goes on along the minus strand of JAPLYA010000028.1, from coordinate 2,887 downwards.
TTGGGGCTATGCTTTCTGTGAATTTTTGAAGAACTTTTGGGTCTGCTGCGAGCTCTTTAATCTGACGTTCATCTTCTTCTGTTATATTAAGCTCTTCAAATGATTCTTCTAATGGAATGATATTATTTGCTTCTAGAGCAATATCATATCTTGTTAGAACCCCGCCTGTCTGGCTTAATCTTGGAATCTCTTTTAAAATTCCAATTGCTTTTACTCTGCTTCCCGGTGTAGTTCTTTCTTCCATTTTGGGGTCAACTAAATCTTCTTTTAGAAAGACCGAAATTCTTCTTGGCTGTTCTCCGCCAATTAGAGATTCAGAAGATTCTTCAATAACAATTCTCTGGGCATCCACCATGTCTTTTGCTAGGAGTTTGAATGTTCCTTTTCTGCCACAGGAGCATCTTGAAGGTTCTCTAAACCTTGATTCAATTTGCAACACCGAAATATGAGTCCCGCAGGCGGGACATTCGAATTTTGCATTGATAACTTGTGGACGAACTTCAGATGCTTGACGAACTATTCCTTCTACTTGAATCAACTTGTTTAGATGCTTGGCTCTTAAATTTCTAATTTTTTCAGAATAAGAATCTGGAAGAGTTAGAAGCCTTAATCTTGGGTTTGTAACTAGAATGCTTTCTTCTAATGCAAGTTCTAAAGTTTGCAAGATTTCTTCTGGCTGTAAAATTAAGGTTTCTGCTATCTTAGCTGAAAATTCAGATAAATCCTGAAATTTGAGAAAAGCTACATTTTTATCATCTTTTATACCTGAAACTATGTCTCTCTTATAAGCTTCAAAGAAGCTTTTTGCTTCTAAAATTAGCTCGTTCTTATCCTCTTTTGGTTCTAGCTCTGGCATGTTTGTAAAATCCTACTCGAGTTTAAATTCTTTGTTATAGTTTAAACTATATTTCCATTAGCTAGTATTGCTAGATTAGTGGGTTTATTAAGATGATTTTACACTGAAAAGGGGTTAAGATGTTGGGTGTTAGAGATAAACTAATGCTCACTTCCTCCTAGAAGTTTGAGATTTCGCTGAGATTTGTTGGTGGGTTGCTAGCTATTTTGGAATACTTAAAAATAAAGCAGGCAATTTTGTTAAACCAATGAACTCGATTTTTCCTGCATATCAAAAATTTTTCAATTAAGAAAAATAACTGCTGAATAGCCGAACTCTGAGGCTATGAAGCAGGGCTAATTTTATTCATTCAATCTTTTTGTGGCTGCTTTCACATTCTTTGTTAGCTGTTTCATACTAGCTTCCAACTGATCTTTGTTTTTTGTTCCTGTGCAGACTAACTTACCATTTGTAAACAATAAGAATGTTGCTGTAGGTTCTATTAACTTATATACGAGTCCTGGAAATTGTTCTGGTTCGTATTCTGTGTTTTCTAACTCTAAGGCTAGAAGATTTAAATTTAGAGTCATGTTTATGCTTCCAGAAGCTACAATATTTTGAACATTAATTTTTGGCTTGTCCTTGACTTTTATGCCTATTTTAGCAAGCTGCTTGATTACCTGTTGAATAACTTCTCTTACTTGCAAGGTTGATTTTGTTCCTGTGCAAACTAAATTTCCCGAGGAAAAAACTAGAACAGCCGATTTTGGTTTTTTTATTCTTAAAACTAAACCCGGAAAGGTTTCTGGATTATATTCTGTATTAGAATGGCTTCTTGCTAATTTAGTTAGAGAAACAGGAACATTCAGAGAAGTTGTGGCGACAATATTTTGAATTTTTAAGCTAGATTTTGACATTTTTTTGACATTAAAGAGTGATTTCTTTTCTTTCCCACGCTTTTTAAAGCTTTTGGCTTTTTAAAGCTTTCGGCTTTAAAAATAGGGGTTCAGAATAGGTTTTTATAGTATTTTCAACTGTCTTTATCATGAAAAGAAAATCTTTCTTCATTGAGTATCTTTGTGATAACCCTAAAATTAGGGTAATCGATTTTTTAATGGATAATTTTGCCTTAGATTTTTCTCTGCCTCAAATTGCATCTGGGAGCAAGGTTGCCTACACTACTTTAATTGGCCTGTTGCCTGGATTGTTGAAACAAGAAATACTCATAGAAACAAGAAAAATAGGAAAAAGCAATTTGTTTAAAATTAACCTCGACAGTCCAATTGTAAAAGCTTTTTTGGCTATTGACTTAAAATTAAGTGAAGCTATGCAGAAAGAAGTTGTTGCTTGAGCATTATTGTTCTTTTTCCCAAGTTCTTTTGATTTCATCTAAACTGGCGATGTCTGATACTGAACGATCTGGTCTTAATCTTGTGATTCTTGGGAATCTCAGAGCATAGCCTGAAGAATAGGAGGGAGAGCTTTGGATATTCTGATAAGTTACAGATACAACTACCTCTGGCTTAACTGAGACATGCTTGCCTTGTTCCTCTTTAATTAAAGGCTTGAGGATTTTAGTTAGTTCTTCGAATGACAAACCTTCACTTGATTTTTCTTTTAAACCTGTTGAAACCTTGCCTATTTCTAATAATTTATCTTTATTTTGGCAGGAGACATCAAAACTTGTCAGCCAGCCTGCTCTTTTTCCTGTGCCATATTCTGCTCCTGTTATTATTAAATCAAAATCTTTATCTTTTGGTTTGATTTTGACACCATAGCCAACTCTTGCTCCTGGCTTGTAGATCCCTTCCAATGACTTGACCATCACCCCCTCTTGATTTTCTTTTAAAGCCCTGGAAAAAAAAGCTTGTGCTTTTTTTTCATCAGCTGTAATTATTTGTTCAGCTAACTTAATCTTGTATTTTTCCTGCTTAATTATTTTTTCCAGCAACTTTCTTCTATCTAAAAATGGTGTGCTGATTAAATCTTTCCCCTCATAATAAATAATATCAAAAACATTTAGTTCAATTGGAAGTTTTTTTTGCAAATCTT
>JAPLYA010000100.1 GCA_026395775.1 Candidatus Pacearchaeota archaeon | reverse complement strand
AAACAGAATTTATTTTATTATCAATATCTTGCTATCTTTATATTAAATTTGCTCTATTTAAAACAAAAAGAGTTATAGATTATTGATTAGCAAAAATAACTTGGATTGGCGAACAGGCTGTGGTATAATTAGTAAAGTATAAATAGTCGTTCATCGTCGATATATTAACTAAATAAATTATTTTACCGACGGTGAAATAAAGAGGTAGCGAAGGTGCTGGGCATCCTTCATATCATCCAAGAATAATAATGAAAATTATTATTCAGGGAATGTTAGCAAAAGAAAGAAGCTCTAGAAGATTAGCAAGTGCATGCAGAGAGAATTTTGTTTTTATGTATTTAGCTGAAAAAGTTCAGCCAGAATTTAGTACTATCTGCAGGTTTAGAAGAAATAATAAAGAATTTGTGAAAGAGGCATTTAAAGAAACAGTAAAATTAGCTTCTGAAAATGATTTAGTGGACTTAAATCTAATCTGCATAGATGGAAGCAAAATAAAAGCTAATGCAAGTAAAAAGAAATGTATAAAGAGAGAGCAGATTGACCAGCTTGATTCAATCATCGATGATATGATTGAAGAAGATATCCAAGAAGATAAGAATGAAGAAAAGAGATACCAAAACAAGGAGGAGAATTTGACTAATAGAGATATCAAAGATATGAAAGAGATAGTTAAAAACTATAAGAGGAATAAAAATAAATTTCAAGCAAAAGAAAGTTGTGAGAAAGCTAAAGAAGAGTTCAGAAAAGAAGAGAAACTAAAGCAAGTTTCTCTTACTGATCCTGAATGCAGGATGATGCAGTTTAAAGAGGGTTTGATGGGTCTTGCATATAACGCTCAGTTTAGTGTAGACTCAAAGAATCAAATCATTTTAGCTAATGATATCTGCCAAGATAGAGATGATTCTCATCAACTAAAACCTCAAGTAGAAGAAATAAGAAAAAATATAAAATTGAAAGAAGATACAAAATTTGCTCTTGACTGCGGATATAGCTCAGGGGAAAATTGCAGGTTTTTCGAAGATAAAAAACTTGATGGATATATCCCTAACAGAACACAAGCACAAGAAATAAATGGCAGAGAACAAAGCCTAATCTATGATAACTACGAATATGACGAAGAAAAAAATGAGATAATAGTGAAAGGGGTTAGGATGTATTATCTTAATACCTATTATCATAAAAAAGATAAAAACTATTTTCACGTGTATAGATCTTTTGAAGACGATAGAATCTGTAAGCAAGTCCCAGAATTTTTTAGGGAAAGATTGCGAATGAAAAATAAAATGGCTTCTGAAGAAGCCAAGAAAATATATAATTTGAGAAAAACAATTGTTGAGCCTGCAATTGGAAACATGAAAGAGAATTTAAGATTTAGGGAATTTAGATTAAGAGGAATTGAAAAAGCAAAAATAGAGCTTAATCTAATAAGTTTAACACATAATTTGAAAAAGATATGGGTAGCAAGAGGGAAATTAGTTATTAATAATAAAAATCTCCCTTTTTATTTGATTATTGAAAATAATCAATTGAATTGTGATACAGCCTGTTTGCCTTCCCAATTAGTTATACTAAACTCTGGAACAATTCCTGTTTTTGCGCAAACAAGAATGTTTAATTTTGCATTATTTTTCTTTGAATTTTTTCTTCCTATTCTTATATCAAAATATTTACTGCTTGTGCTCAGGCT
>JAPLYA010000134.1 GCA_026395775.1 Candidatus Pacearchaeota archaeon | reverse complement strand
AGGGGTTCGACTCCCCTCCCGCGCTTGATTAAAATACAGAAAATCTTGATTTTCTGTCTCATCAGGATTAATATCCTAAATACCATCAAAATCTCACGATTTTGAGGTTCAAAAATCGAGGATTTATTAAAATGAGGTTTGAATGCAATTTTTGTTGCTCAAGTATTATAATTACAGAATATGACTATGCTATATTTTGCAAAGATGAAAGATTATTATGTTCTAAGTGCAAGGAGAAAGTTAAAAATAATATCAATTTAACTTCTTAGTTTGTAGTGGGTAAAAGATTATTTGGTTTGGTTTTCTGTAGTGGGTAAGATAGATTTATAAATCTAGAAGTAGTGGGTAAATTATGTTTATTTTAGAGAAAATCATTAATAAGAAGAAATACTATTATTTAAGAGAAAATACTCGGGTTCTAGGGAAAGTTAAATCTAAGGATATTGCTTATCTGGGAAAGAATAAAGTTCAAGCTCTTGTTAAGATGAAGGAAATAGAAAGAAATAAAAACTTGCAAGTTCAAACAAGAACAATGGAAACAAAAGAACTCAAGAAAAGCATAACAATAGAGGAGCTTGCTACATTTTGCAAGAGAAAGGGATTTGTTTTTAGATCAAGCGAAATTTATGGTGGATTATCTGGTTTCTGGGACTATGGCCCGTTAGGAGTCGAGCTATTCAACAATTTAAAACAAGATTTTTGGAGGTTCTTTGTCCATGAAAAGGAAAATATGATGGGGATAGATACTTCAATAATAAGCCATCCAAAAACCTGGCTTGCGAGTGGTCACATTTCTAATTTTAATGATATTTCTGTTAGATGCAAGAAGTGCAAGAAATATAATAAAGTAGACAAAGTAGAACTAGAAACAGCTATTTGTAGTTTTTGTTCAGGAGAGCTAGATAAATTAACAGCAAAAGATTTGAACTTAATGCTTAAAACAAATATAGGTCCTGTAGAAGACGAATCTATATTAAGTTATTTAAGGCCAGAAACAGCCCAGGGAATGTTCTTAGATTTTAAACAAATTGTAGATTCAGGAAGAGCAAAGCTTCCCTTTGGGATTGTTCAGATAGGAAAATGTTTTAGAAATGAAATAGCACCAAGAGATTTTCTCTTTAGAAGTAGAGAGTTCACAATAGGAGAGTTTGAATTTTTTATTCATCCTGAACAAGATACCCTAGAGCTAGATAAAGAACATTTAAACCTCAAGTTAAAGTTGTTAGATAAAGAAACACAAGAGCAAGAAAAAACAAATTTAAAAGAAACAACAATTCAAGAAATGTTAAAAGAAAAAAGACTTGGAAATTGGCATGCATATTGGCTTGCTGAACAATTATTATGGTTCAAGAAGCTCGGCTTATTAGAAAATATTAAAGTTCGAGAACATATGAAGTCAGAATTAAGTCATTATTCTTCTGCTACTTTTGATATGGATTATGAATATCCATTCGGAAGCAGAGAAATAGCGGGAAATGCAAATCGTGGCCAGTTTGATCTAACCCAACATCAAAAAACCTCAAATGAAAAATTAGAAATCTTTGATGAAGCTAGCAAACAAAAGATTATTCCAAGAGTTATAGAGCCTACATTTGGTATTGATAGGGTTTTTTTAGCTTTATTATGTAAAGCTTATGCCTATGATAAAAAAAGGCAGAATATTGTGTTAAAACTTCCAGCTTATCTTGCCCCAATAAAAGCAGCTGTCCTGCCGATTGTCAAGAATGATTCAAGCATAGTTAAAATATCTCAAGAGATTGTTAAAGATTTAAGAAAATATTTTAATGTAAGCTATGATGAGTCTGCTTCTCTAGGAAGGAGGTATTCAAGAAATGACGAAATTGGGACGCCCTATTGTATTACTTGCGATAATGATACACCAAAAGACAAAGCAGTCACAATTCGTTCAAGAGACACAACAAAACAAATTAGAGTTAAGATAGCTAATTTAAAAGAAATCATTAGAAAAATGATTTCAGGGGAGCTTGAGTTTGAAAAAGCAGGCAAGCTGGTTGAGACTAGAGTTCTTGATGGCAAAATTTAATTAATATCAAAAAAACAATGGGGCACCACACCTTAAAAGGTGCGGTTTGTAAAGCCCCTTGTTTTTAGGATGCTCAGAAAAATCTGGCGTTGCAAGGCAACGTCTACAGCCTAAAGGCTGTAGTTTATTTTTCTGACATTAACAGCTAGAACTCTGGGGAGGGTTAAAGAAAACTAATTTTTATTAGTAAAAATAAAACTATTTTAGTATACTTAATAATTGTGCTGGTTGTTTAATTAAACCACTGAACCCAATTAAAACTTAAACAAAACGAAGTTAATTTTTACTTCTCAAATCAAAACTCAAACAATAATCTCTTTTTCTTCTCTACCCTTAATTAAATTCCAGTCTAATTTTACTAACTGCAGGACAGCGGGATTTTTTGTGTTAAGCTTGAATAAATCTGATTTGCCAACCCTTCTTGTTTTTATCACTATCTTGTTTCTTTCTAATTTATCCCAAAAGGTTTGCAAGCTTGAATAAGAAACTTCTGAATTTTTAGCTATTTCTGTCAAGGGATAGTCAAATAACTGAAAAGTTATAAGAAAATCTAAGACTTTTATTATGGGAGTGTTCCCAAAAATCTCTGCAAATATTGTTTTATCCATTAATAACAAATAATTAAAGAGTTTATAAATGTTTCTCTTTATGTTTTTATATTACAATAATAGAAACATTTAAATATATCTGCATCTTGAATTGATAATGGCATATGGTAATGAAGACAAAGTAAAAGCAACTATCTTATATCATCTAAGAAGAAAAAAAGTAATAGTGGGGGTTCATACACCTTTTGATACTATCACAAGAGGTTTTCCTTCTCATTTAGGAAAAGATATAAAGAAGATTACTCACGAATTAATTAAAAATGGTCTAATCTTAGCTAAACCTGCTTCTTATGGCTTGCAAATTTCGCTAAACAAAGATAAACTAGAACAAATTGAAGAATTTATTTTTAAAGTTCTGGGCTATGAATTTTAAAATTTTATTGATAAAAAGAAAATTTATTCGTCGCAAGGTTAGTCACAGCCGATTGGTTTGGAAGACAATTATTCTAGCGCTCGGGAAACAATTAATAAGTATGCAAAAACATCAGTTAGTTACTAACTCTCAGAAATCTTTCTTTTTCTTCAAATAGCTGACAAGCTCTTCGCTTATTCTTGGTTTATTGTTGACCAGAGGATAGGAAAATGGGAGAATAATTGACTCAATATCATTAATCCTAATCTCAATTTTGTTTTTGAATTTTAATTTTTTCAATTTTTTTCCATCGAGGATTTGTTTTGTGACATAGACAGCATTATCAGTAGAAAACTGTCTCTTGCCTAAGTTTCTTTTTTCAATATTAAACTTAATCTTGTTGATTAGTTCTTTTTTTGTTCTTTTTTTTCTTGGAAAATCCCCAAGAATTCCCCCGAGAATAAAAAATTTGAATTTCTTGTTATCCTCTGTTTTTAATTGCTGTTTGGCATCTATATCTAACAAGCAAGCTTTCTTCAGATTGAGATCTGCTACTGATTCTGAGAAAACTTTTCCATATTTCTCTAACTTTCTAACCTCAACCCTGTCTTTTATGTTAGTAAACCAGAGATTTTTCTTGCCAACTATTCTGCTTATTGATTTATATTCAAGAAAACACCATTCCCATAACTTAGGCTCGAGATGTTCAATTATGAAAATAGGCATATGGACCCATCGGGAATCGAACCCGAATCTCATGACTGCCAGCCACGCATAATAAGCCGTTATACTATGGGCCCTTCCACAAAGAATTTAAATACGCTTTAAATACTTTAAGATTATGGAAGACTGCATATTTTGCAAGATTGTAAAGGGGAAGATTCTATGCAACAAGATTTATGAAGATAAAGAATTCATGGTTTTTTTAGATACTTTCCCAGCTGTAAAAGGACAAACTCTTGTTATACCTAAAGAGCATTATGATTATATTATTGATTCTTCAGAAGAAAATTATACTAAACTAATGTTATTATCAAAAAAAATAGCTCAGGCAATTGACAAATCTTTAAAACCATTAAGAACTGGTATAATGGTGGAGGGTTTGCAAGTTGCCCATGCACATGTTAAGATTTATCCTTTGACAAGAGCAGGATTTAAAGATTATATGAAGCAATTAGAACCGCGGCCCTCAGAACAAGAAATGGCAGAGATAGCAAATAAAATAAGGAGTCAATTATGAAAGAATTTTTTGATTCAAAGAAAATAGCAGTTATAGGCACCTCAAGAGACGAAAAGAAAGTGGGCCATATCATTTTCAAAAATCTTCTGGAAAACAAGGATTTAAAGGTTTTCCCTGTAAATCCAAATGCAGATTCTGTTCTAGGCCAAAAATGTTTTGACTCAGTTCTCGGAATACCGTTTATAGTAGATTTAGCGATAATAGCAATTCCTAATGCGAAAGCTCTAGAAGCAATTGAAGAATGCGGCAAGAAAAACATAAAAAACATTGTTTTAATAACAGCGGGTTTTGCAGAATCAAATAATCGCGAGCTAAATGAAAAGCTAAAAAAACTGATTGAAAAATACAAGTTAAATCTTCTAGGCCCAAATGTTCTTGGGGTAATTAATCCATATAAAAACCTTAATGCAAGCTTCTTTAAAGGAATGCCTGAAAAAGGAAATATAGCTTTTATTTCTCAATCAGGGGCTTTGGGAACAGCTATTCTAGATAAATGTCTAGAAGAAAACCTAGGAATTTCGGCTTTTATTCCTCTAGGCAATATGCTGCAGCAAGATTTTCTAGCTGCCTTGGAATATCTTGCCAATGATATGAGAACAGAAGTCATATGTTTATATGTGGAATCATTGAAAGATAATACTGGAAAAAGATTTATTGAGTTATGTCAGGAAATAAGCAAGAAGAAAAAAATACTTGTTTTAAAATCAGGAAAAACAGAAAAAGGTTTGCTTGCAAGCAAGAGCCATACTGCTTCTCTAGCTTCTGATTCTGCTATTTATTCCTCCGCTTTCAAACAAGCGGGGGTAATAGAAGTTTCAAGCTTAGAAGAACTATTCCTGGCTTCTAAAGTTATTTCCAAATATCCAAAACTAGGAAATAAAGCTTGTATAGTTACAAATGCAGGGGGATTAGGAATTTTAGCAACAGATGCTCTTACAAGTTCAGGAATTAAGCTCATTGATATACCAGAAGTTATCCTGAAACAACTAGATACTTTTGTGCCCCAGGGTTATAGTAGAAGAAATCCGCTAGATATTATGGGAGATGCACTAGCTGGGAGATATGAAAAAACAATTCGGATCATTAATATGTATAAACTAGCTGATTTTTTTGTTGTTATCTTAAGCCCTCAAGAAATGACCCAGCCATTGGAAACTCTTCAGGCTATGTTGAAATTCTTGTGTCCAATTTTCCTTTGTTATATTGGAGGAAAATTCTTTTCAAAAGCAAAAGAAGCAATGAAATCTAAGTTAGTCAATTTTGATGATGTTTCTAAGCTTGCTGTTCTGGGGAAATTAATTAATAATTCTTGAGTATTTTTAATAAGAAAATATTTTGATGCGCGGGGTTGTGGGTGTTCCAAGCTGTTGCTTCAATTAACCCGTCAATTACACCAATTCCAAGTATACTAAAATAGTTCAGTATTTAAATGACATCCTCCCCAGCCTAAAGGCTGGGGTTTCCATGTTTGGTTTTTTGCTCTGTTACATATTTACTTACTACATCTTCTTGCACATAACCAACTGATGCTGCAAATTTTCCCGCACTCCATAAATGCCCTTGAGG
>JAPLYA010000085.1 GCA_026395775.1 Candidatus Pacearchaeota archaeon | reverse complement strand
TTTCCCGAAAGAGTTATATCTCATTCCTTGCTTTAGAATTTTATTGCTTTTACAAAAAGGACATTTCATATTATCACCTCCTCGTATAGAAAGAGGAGATAATTGTATATAAATCTATCTGACGATAACTATACAGTATCCGCAGCAATAGACTTTACTCGACGGTGACTACTGAATTGGAGTTTTCATTGATAAATATTAAACTATTTTAGTATACTTTTTAATTATGTTAAGTTTTGAAAATTTATATAAAAAAGTTTGGAACTTTCTCTACCTGTTTACTGAAATAGTTTACTTTTACTTATTCTCGTTTTTGGTCAAGAAAAAACTTAGTAACTTCAGAATATTTCTCATTTAAAGGGACTTCTAGAAGTTTGGCAAAGGGTTTGTCTGGCTTTATATTGGGCTTTCCAGAGGTTATAAGTTTATAATCAACTATCTTGTTTTCATCATCTAACCATATTGCAAGAAAATCAGGGCAAAAAAATGAGTGGATGCTTCCGAGCTCTTCAAATAATAAGGCATTTGTATCTGGTTTCTTGAACATTAAGCCCGTAAACTTCTTCATTCCCTCTGCCATTTTTATTTAAACTCTTTTGTCAGACAATTAGAAACCGGGGGTTTAAATTTCTTTCGTACTGCTTTATAGTTAAGAAATCTTTGAGTTTTTGGGAGGTAACTCTTCAAGACTAGAGTAATGGTGCTAATTTTTTATTATAACCTTCATTTAAATCTTTTAGATTATCCCAGCCACACTCGCAAAATTTTAATAATGTCCCTTCACCTTCCCATTGGAGGGGGTATTTCTTGCTTTTTGCTAATTCTTTAAGATATAAACCCCATAAATAATCTTCAAATGTCCCTTGGGATGGAAAAAAAGTGGGGTTGCCTTTAGCTAAGTCTTTCCAATTTCGATTAACTAAGGCGTAAACTCCCGGAGCAACTCTCCCACCATGTAGGGCTTCTGCTTCATCATCGGTTCGGTACACATCAACAAATCTTTCCATTTCTTTACAATCTGCCATATCATCTAAACTGAATTTACCACTTGAAATAAGTTGGGGCAGAATTTTTGGTTCTCTCAAATCTGCAATCTTTCCTCCTGTTCCAACTAGAACGTGTTCGTGATGTTTTCGAAAGTAGGCCAATAGATGTGCTTCCATTTTCTCTCTAGCCTCGTGACTTTTCAAGGTTCTATGTCTGCAAAGCTCATTGCTTAAGTCTACAGACAATTTTCTTTCCCATAACTGCTTACCAGGCCAAAATGTAGCTTCGTGCATCCTATCGATTGTTTCACATATGGAATCATATAATGCTCGAGGGCTTAATGCAACCGAATGTTGCCAACCCCTTAATATTTCAGCTTGAGAAACTTCAGTTAACATGTTATATATATTCCCTCCGTAGTCCTCAACACAACCAATTCTAAACCTCTTTTCTGGCAAGAAGGCAACTCGAAAACCAGCTTCTTGCATTCCATTAATAAATGCCCACGTTCCAACAGCTGGATGTAGGGGATACTCTTTTTTCCAAGAAAGTTCATGAAGATTATCTGCCACGAATTCGTTTAACTCTTCTAAATTCATAGCAAAAGAGATAGAATATCAGTTTAAATTATTTATTATAGTGTAGTATATCATAATAAACTCAATAACAGCCCATCAACTTCTGATAAAGTAAATCAACATTCTTCTCTGTGACAAAGTTATGATAAATAAATCCCCCACCAAAACTCTTGGGGATATGCATCAATTCATGGATTATTGTTTTTGTTTGATCTTTCTCAGATAATTTATCAAATCTTTCTGACAAGAACTCGAGAACATACATAGCTTTTCTGTTTAGAGCAAGCTGCATAACTTTCCCTAGAGCATGACATCTAGCTATTGTTCTGCTTGTGCTTGTTCCTTGGCTTCTTATACAAATAACATCATCTTTCTTGACATGATACATGCCCAGCTTTCCAATTATCTCCTCCATTTTTTCCTGCAATTCATAATCTATTTTGTATTTCACTTTTTCACCTTATTTGTATCTTGTTTATAATAACTAACTTAGTTTTAGCATACTTGATAATTGTGTTCGCTGGTGTTAATTGTCTTAACCAATCGGCTTGAATTTTTCCTGCGGCGGATAAGTTTTTCTTTTACCTCTCAATATTATTTTAACCAACTTCTATCAACTTATATTCACTTGTCAAGCCAGATTTAATATGAATCCTCTGATGAGGTGTGCCAAAATATTTTGATAAAAGATTAATTAGTTCTATATTTGCCTTGTTCTCTTTAGGCTCTGACTCAAGATAAACAAGATAATTATGATCTCCAAAATTCTCAACTTTCTGCTTTGGCATCTTGGTCTTGACTTTTACTCTAATTATCATATTTGACTTGAGATTTGGGATTATTTAAAGATTTATATCTACTCGAGAAATAAGAACTAAGCTGATGATATGAGAATTCTTAACGAAAGTTAGTTTAAAGCCAAAGGCTTTAAAGATATAAGAAAAATTGGGAGCATTCGCCAACCCAATTTTTCCAACAAATACTGAAAGGAGGTAAAAACAATGAACTTTATAGGA
>JAPLYA010000034.1 GCA_026395775.1 Candidatus Pacearchaeota archaeon | reverse complement strand
CATTTGCATATTCAAAACTCCCTCGAGCTTTAACCTTATCATTTTTAATTAGATTCAAAGCAGCTTTTTTCCCATATTTTCCTTTTCCAAATCTTACAAACTGCCTATGAACTTGCTCATCAATTTCTTTTTCAAAAATTTTTCTAATAAAACTTTTCATAATGTAAAAAATTTTCTTTGCTATTTAAAGTTTGTGGATAATTATTCTTTAGATATAATCACTAACTTGAGTTTTGTAAACTTGGTAGTTGTGGCTGATTTGGGTAATTATTGCCCTTGCTTTGAAAACCCACAATAAGCATACTGAAACAGTTTACTTTTTACCAACAGAAGTAATCTGATAGCAAAAAGCATAGCTTTTTTAAACCTGATTTCCCTTGCTTTTTCATGGAACAACAGGATGTATTCAAGAAGATTTCAATACCTGCTATACTGGGAATTTTGGGAATTTTAGCAATTGTAATTATATGGCCAATTTTTACAGCTATTCTTGCCGGATTAATTCTTGCTTATATCTTTTATCCTCTTTATTTGAGAGTTTTGGCAATTGTAAAAGAAAGAAATACTTCTGCAATAATAATTATACTTTTAGTCTTTATAATCATTTTTGTACCTCTGTGGTTTTTATTGCCAATTGTAACAAAGCAAGTATTTGATATTTATCTGTTTTTGCAAAACGTAGATTTTTTCCATCTGCTTTCAAAAGCTTTACCTTCTCTGGCTGATTTAAGTGTTTCAAAAGATATTGCTTTCTCTTTAAATAAGCTTATAACAAATGTAGCAAGCGCTATTGTTTCTTCTTCCTCTAACATTATATTTAACCTTCCAACAATCCTGCTAAAACTAGTTGTGACACTATTTGTCTTCTTTTTTGGAATGAGAGATGCCAAGCTATTAACAAGTTACATAGTAAGTTTATCTCCTTTTTCGAAAAAAACAGAAAAAGAGCTGGCAAAAAAATTCAATGACATTACAGGCTCTGTAATTAAAGGTTATCTTATTCTAGGATTATTGCAAGGAATTTTGACAGGAATTGGTTTAATTATCTTTGGAGTTCCTGGGGGTTTAATCCTGACAATTGTGGCTATTTTTGCTTCAATTATTCCCGTCTTGGGTGCATGGGCCGTCTGGCTTCCAGCTTCTATTTATCTTCTGGCTGTAGGAAAAGAAGTCTATGGAATAATCTTATTTTTGTATGGTGCAATTTTTGTGTCATGGATTGATAATGTCTTAAGGCCATATATTGTTTCAAGAAAAGCAAAAATTTCTTCAGGAGTTATTCTTGTGGGGATGATAGGCGGTTTGATTGTTTTCGGAGTTTTTGGTTTAGTTCTTGGGCCATTGATTCTAGCTTATTTGCTTTTAATTTTAGATGCCTACCGCAAGAATAAGTTTTCCAGTTTATTTAGATAAAAGATACGCGAGTTTTTTATCAATAAAAAGTAACTTTTTCAGTAAACAAGGAGGGGATTGTTGGTTAGAAAAATTGGCGCAAGGTTAAAATAAACCAATGAACCCAATTAAAAAGTAAACTGAAGCGGAGCTTGTTTTTTACTTCTGATGATTATCAATAAATAGCAACATATAAAAACATCTTTCTCTTGCCAAGATAAAATGAGGTTAAAAGTAAAATTTCTTAGATTAGAAGCAGGCAGACCTGTCGCAATCTTGCATAAAAATTTTGCAAAAAGAGCAAGTATACATATTGATGGAAGAATATATCTAGAAAAAGGAAATAAAAAAGTTGCAGCGGTTGTTGATACTGCTTCTGGCATGCTGAAAGAAGATGAGATTATTCTTTCTGCCGAAATTTTAAAATTTATTGATTTGAAAGAAAACGAATATGTTCATATTGATTTGGCTTCGAAACCAGAAAGCTTAAATTATATTTATAAAAAACTTTCTGGCAAGCCCCTAACTAAAGAAGAGATAAGAACAATAATAAAAGATATTGTTAATAATATCATCACAGAATCTGAAATTGCTTTTTTTGTTTCAGCAGTATACAAATCTGGAATGTCAATGCAAGAAATATTTTCAATGATCGAGTCACTTGTAGAATCTGGAAAAAAGCTAAATATTAAAGGCAAGCTGGTTGACAAGCATTCCATAGGCGGAATTCCCGGGAGAACGACCCCAATAGTTGTTGCTATCTGTGCTTCTACTGGGTTGATACTACCAAAAACCTCCTCAAGAGCAATAACAACTCCAGCAGGAACAGCAGATGCCCTAGAGGTGATATGCAAAGTGGATTTTTCAATTAAGGAAATGGAAAAAATAATCAAAAAAACAAATGCATGCTTGGTTTGGGGCGGTGCTTTGAACCTGGCTCCTGCTGATGACAAACTAATTCAAGTTGAAAGATTATTAAATATAGACCCAGAGTCACAGCTTCTTGCATCAATAATGTCAAAAAAAATTTCAGTAGGAGCAAAATATGTTCTAATTGATATCCCTTATGGAAAAAATGCAAAAGTTAATCTATCAAAAGCAAAAACTCTAGAAAAAAAGTTTAAGCAAATTGCCAAGCATTTTGATATTAAGCTCAATTGTAGTTTAAATAAGGCAGAAGAACCTTTAGGAGATGGAGTAGGCCCTCTTCTAGAAATAATGGATGTTATTAAGGTTCTAAAAAGAGAAGATTCTTGTCACTTGCTAGAAAAGAGATCACTTGAATTAGCAGGAAAACTTCTCGAGCTAGCAGGGAAAGCAAAAAAAGGAACAGGCATTGCCAAAGCACAATCTATTTTAGATTCAGGAAAAGCATTTGAAAAATTCAAAGAGATAATTCTCGCTCAAAAAGGAAAGCTAAACGGCTTAGAAAAAGCAAGATTTTATCACACAATTAGTGCAGATAAGGGCTATAAAATAGTTGAAATAAACATAAAAAAAATAAACGAACTGGCAAGAAGAGCAGGCTGTCCCTTAGATAAAGCCGCCGGGGTATATCTACACAAGCATCTGAATGAGAAAGTTCAAAAAGGAGAAGCAATTATAACTATATATGCAGAATCATTAAGTGAGCTTAAAGAAGCTTTGGCTTATTGCTATGAAAATAAACCAATTGTTTTGAAAAATGTCTAATTTAACACAGGAAGAATTTAGCATGAGAATTAAAATCCTATTTGGATTGATAATATTTATTATTTCTTTTGGAACAATCGGTTTTATTATTCTTGGTAAAAGTTTTTCTGGAGCCTTGATGTTAACATTTCAATCTTTAGCTTTTATGTTTGAGGAAGAAGAAGGAATTGCCAAAATTCTCGAGATATTTCTAGCAATATTCGGAGTAATGACTTTTGCCTGGGTTTTCACGAATATCTTTGAAATGTTCTCTTCAGGAAATTTTAGAGAATATTTAAAAATAAGAGATTCCTTTAATAAGATGAAAAGCATGAAAAAACATTATATAATAGCAGGGGGGGGCAGAGTTGGAGAAGAGCTTGCAACAAAACTCCAAGATCAAGGGAAGAAGTATATTATAATAGAAAAAAATCTGGAAGCTGTATCTAAATTAAAGAAAAAAGATTTTTTAGTTATGTTGGGGGATGTTACGGATGAGGAAATATTAAAAAAAGCCAAATTATCCGAGGCAAAAATGCTGATTCTTGCTCTTCCCGAAACAGAAAAAAATCTTCTTGTAACTTTAACAGCAAAAGAAATTAATCCTGAAATAGAAATTATAGCAAGGGCAGACAAACCTTCACTTGTAAGCAAGTTGAAAAAGGCTGGAGCTAGGACAGTTATTGTTCCTGAACTTGAAGCAGCTGATAGGATTTTCTCGAGCTTGGAATAATTTAACTTTTTTGTTGTGAAGTGCTTAATTTTTTAAACCAATAAACCCCTGCGACTAAAGAGTTTTATCTTTAATAATTCAGAGTTAAATTCTAAGCTAATTTTGTATACTTGAAACTGGTGTGCGCGACACTTGTTTTAACCAAACCAACAACGATTTTTCTTATGACTAAAGAGTTTTATTTTTAACTCTAAAAAATTTTAAATAAAAAGGTTTATAAATGGATTTTACTACTATTATTTAATAAAAAGATGGTGAAGAAGAATTTAGCTTTTTTTGTATTCCTTTTATTAATTAGTATCTCCTTAGTTATATCCGCTGTTATTATAAGCCCATTCACAACTATAAACGTAGTTGAAGATCGGGGGAATCTATATAATATCTCACTTAATTGGACAGATACAACTTCGCAGGCCGCAAACATCACTCAAGTGAATATAACTTTCCCAAGTTCATTTTCTTTTACAGCCAACAGCCAGGGAACAAATATAAACAGCTCATTTACTTTCAACAACACAGCAACTGTATTAAGCTGGTATAATTTCTCAGCAGGGTTAATGTTCCCAGGGATTAATCGCTCTTTCCAGTTTAATTTATCTCAAGCAACTCCAGGGCAGTATAATATTAGTATCCGAACACTTAATGCCACAAGCAATGATACTTATATATATATTACTAATCTTTCAATAATAGTTAATGATACAACAAAATCTTCTTCAATAGAATTTGCTTCTCCGACAAATGCAACACAAACAAACCTCTCTTTAAGCTACATTACTTATAATATATCCGCAGTTGATAATGGGGTCATCTCAACAATTAGGGTTTTATTATGGAATGCTACTGGCTTGATTAATTCCAGCAGTTCTGTATCTTCTGCTGTTTCATATTCAGGCAATTTTGCAAATCTAGGAGATGGAATTTATTATATGAACGCAAGCGTGAACGATACATATAATAATCAAAATTGGACAACCATAAATCGCACTTTTATTATAGATAATACTGTTCCAACAGTCACGTTTTCATGTACCCCAACACAGATAGGGGTAAGGGGAACAATAACTTGTACTTGCACAAGTTCTGATACATTATCAGGTGTCCAAACAACTGATTACACAATAAATCCCTCAACAGGATCCCCGGGGGAATACACAAAATCTTGTACTGCAACAGATTATGCGGGAAATTCAAAAACAAGTCCATCAGTAACTTATGTCGTCACATCTTCTTCATATACCTCTGGTGGCGGAGGAGGAAGTAGCTCTTCAACTCCAATAACAACAGAAATAACAACTGCTCAGTTTACAAACAGTTATACTAAAAGTTTAGCAGCCAATGAACAAATTAAATTTAAAGTAAATAATGAGCCCCATTATACTAATGTGATAAGTCTTACAACCAGCTCAGTTACAATAGCAATTTCAAGCACGCCTCAAACGGTAACATTTAATATTGGAGAAGAGAAAAAGTTTGAATTAACAGGCGACAGAATTTATGATTTAAGTGTTAAATTAAACAGCATTTCTGGCAGCTCGGCAAGCATAACTGTAAAATCAATAGATGAACAAATGCCTGCTGAAGTAGCAACAACCCCAACAGAAGAGACAGAAACAACCCCTGCTGAAACAACTGCTACAACAATAAGTTCTTCATTGGGGGATATCCAGATATGGATTATTATAGCTATAGTTGTAGTTTTGGTAATAATCATGATTGTTTATTTCTTAGCTAGAAAGAAAAGATAATTTTACTTGAGAGTTAATTACTAACTCTGTTTTGATGGTAAATACTTAAACTATTTTAGGTATACTTGAAAACAAGCAAACAATTGTGTTAATTAAGCAAATGAAGACCCACAA
>JAPLYA010000067.1 GCA_026395775.1 Candidatus Pacearchaeota archaeon | reverse complement strand
AAATTTAACGATTGTGTTGTTTCATTCGATATTCTTAACAAGAGGTTTTATATTGAGATAGAGGGAAAAACCGAGAATATAGAAAAGACAATTTTACTTCTAGGATTAGGAGATTACAAAATCGAATCTAAATCTTATCTGGAGATGTTGTGCGAGAACAAGCAGGATGGAAAATGGCATAGACAAACAAAATAATACTGATTTGTGGTATTCCGGGGGCAGGAAAAACAACTCTTGCACTCAAACTAGCGAATATATTAGGGATTGACCAGGTTGTATCAACAGATATAGTAAGAGAAGTTGTAAGAAGTTTAAAAACTGAAGAGAAAAATCCAATTCTTTTTTCGATAACACACAATTCATGGAAATTCTTCGGGAAAAAAAATGAAGAAAACATAATAAAAGGATTAATCGCGCATTCAAGAACAATATATAAAAATTTAATTTATATAATAAGCAAATCTGAAAAAGAAGGCCGGGATATAATAATTGAAGGAGCGCATCTAATACCTGAAATCTTAGATTTTTTAAATATTAAAGATTCTCGATTATACTATTTTTTTATTCATCTTAAGGATAAAGAAGAACATATAAGAAGATTTAATCTTAAAAATGATAAAAGAGCAATCTTTCATAAAGAATGGTATACAAATTTTTCGGTTATGCAAGTGATTAATAAATATATTCTTAATGAAGCCACAAGAAGAGAGCTCAATATTATAGAAAATTTAGATATAATAACATCACTCAAAAAAATTATTTCTATTCTAAAAAATAATGAAGAATTAAATCCAAACGAAGAGTATGAGAATGCTAAATGCCTGTGACTATATCCTAGATAAAAAAGATAATTTCTGGATTGTGCAATATACCAAAGGAGATAAGGCTTATGGAAATTTAGTATTCGCTCCTAATTCAAAAGGAGAGAGATTTAACCACCTTTTAAATAAGAGTTATATCAAAGTAATAAACCAAAACCAGAATATTAATGAGATCAAAAATATAAAAAAAGTTTTTAAGCCAAGACCATTTTTTAATAAAAATTATAAAAATCTTATTAGAAAATGGAAGAAACTCGCCGATGCTTTGATTTTTATAGGGATAAATAAAAACGATATCGGTATTTATGGTTCTTATCTTATAGGATTTGATATTAAAAGAGATATAGATTTTGTTATTTACGGAAAATCTAACTATAAAAAATTATTAAAAAAGATTGAGCTTATAAGGAGGATTATCAGAGCCAAAAAAATATCAAGCAGGCACATCAATTACCAAGCTAAAAAATATCAACTTTTCTTATCCAAAAAGAATAATTTTGAGCAAATGTTGAAGAATAAATGGTCCTCACTGCAAATATCTAAAAATAATCTTGCAACCTTGCGCTTTGTCTACAAAAATAATGAAATCAAAGAAGATACTAAACTAAGAAAAGGAAAATCTAAGATAATCACAGGAAGAGTTTTAAATTCCTTGGGAGCAAGCTTAATCCCAAGAACATTTTCTATTAAATATAAAAATAAAACAACAAGAGTTTTAACATATTTTTGGGCTTATCAGTCTTGTGTTAAAGATAAACAAAGAATAAGAATTTTCGGAGAATACAACAAAACATTTGATACAATTTACTTATCAAAGCCTAAACACTGGATAAAAATAATAAAATGAGCTATAATTCAATAAACGCTGAAAGGATATACAATAGATACTGCAAGAAATATGAAAAAAGGACAAACAATTACTCTAAGAAATTCCTGGCCTTGGACATTGATTTATTTTTAAAAAGTCTTCCAGGAAAAAATATATTAGATTTGGGCTGCGGTCCAGGAAGAGATAGCCAAATTTTCAAAAATAAGGGATTTCATCCCCTTTGTCTAGATATTTCAGAAGGAATGCTAGACTTATGCAGAAAAAAAAGTCTGAAAACCATAAAAATGAATTTTGAAAACCTTAAATTAAATGATAAATTTGATGGTATCTGGTCATACACCTCGCTGACAACAATCTCAAAAGAATTAGCTAAAACAGTAATACAAAAAGTTAGGCTGATGTTAAATGATAATGGCATTTTTTATCTTGGGGTTATTGAAGGAAACTTTGAAGGCTGGAAGAAACCAGATAAAAAATATAACCTTCCGAGATATGTTTCAAGGTATAGTTTTAATGAAATTCTTAATATGTGTAAAAATTTCGAATTAGTCTATTTCCGAAAAATAACAAAAGAACAGTCGGAAAGAAACACCTATCTAAATTTCATGTTTAAAAAATCTAGAGCTCTATAATCCTGCCCTTTCTTCCCACATTTATCACACGGGTTTTGCCTATTTTTTCTTCTATTCCCTCTGCTTCATGTATGTGACTATGAATCAAGATATCAGGCTTGAAATTTTCAATTGCTTTCCTTATACTCCTGCTTCCTTCTATTCCTGAAAATTCAGACATTGTTCCAGCTGAATGCATGTGTGTTATCATTATCTTTTTCTTCAAACCTTTTAATGCCGAGTTGCCTTTTTTCAATGTTTCATAGAGTTCTTTTTCGCTTGTGTTAAAATCTAAAGCTCCTCCTGCTCCGAATATTCCTACATCTCCTGCTTTAATTGAATAGCCATGAATATTTCTCATTCCATAGAGTTCAGCTAGAAAATTTATTTCAGCCAAAGATTCGTGATTACCAGGCAACAACAAAACTTTTTTATTTTTATCTTTAAATGGTTTCAGTATATTCTTGGTTTGAAATGGAGACAAAATATCTCCGGCAAGAATAACAAAATCAACATTCTCTCTTTCAGCTCTTTCAGCCAGCCTTTTTGTTAAATCAGAGTCCCCATGAATATCCCCTGCAGCCAGAATCTTAAGTTTTCTTTTCATAACATTAGATAGCTCTAATTGTTTATAAAGATATTTGAGAAGTAATAAATAAGCCGATGCTTTTGTATACTTGGTAATTGGGTGGGCTTGGGGAATTGTTTTCCTAACCAATCAGCTTTGATTGTTAAGTTTACTGAAACATTTTACTTTTACAAATAAAATTTTATTTCCCAAAATTTCTCTTTCTAGCTTTGAACTCCTCGACACACGCAACTAAATCCTCTTTTGTGAACTCAGGCCACAATTTATCAACAAAAATTAACTCGCTATATGCAGATTGCCATGGCAAAAAATTGCTTAATCTTTTTACATTACCTGTTCTCACTATCGCATCTGGTTCGTCTTCAAGCCACAAATTTTGTTTTATTAAATCCTCAGTCACCTCTTCTGGTTTTTTCCCAGATTTTATTATTTTTTTGATAGTCTCAAGTAACTCTAATCTCCCCCCATAAGCAATGCAGAAATTTATATGAAAATTGCTGTAACTTGATGTGTTCTCTTCAATTTCCCTAGCCAGAGCTTGTAAATCTTCAGGCAAAAGTTCTAGTTTCCCAATAAATCTAACTCTAACTTGATTTTCTGGGATTCTTGGATCATTCTTAAACTTTCCAAACCATTTTCTGAATACATCCAATAGGGCTTTAACTTCTTTTGGCTCTCGCTTCAAATTTTCAGTTGACAGAGCATATATTGTTAGTTTTTTTATCCCAAGCTCTTTGCACCAATCAAAAAGCTTATCAACATTTTCAGCTCCAGAATCATGCCCCTTCCATACTTCCCATGAATGTTTCTTAGCGTATCTTCTATTCCCATCAATGATTATTGCTATGTGATTAAGTTTATTCTCTTCATTCATTCAAACACGAGAAAACCACTATTTAAAAGCATTATGAATTCTAGTTTTTAATTATATAATATATATTACAATAAATAAATCTTTAAATACCCTTTGTATTACAATGAATTGTGTCTTGCAATAAAAGCCCCCCAGATATGAGTTTAAGTGAATTAATTGAGATTTTAAGTTCTCTACAAATCACTTGTAATAATACTTTAAGTTCTCTAGATGGAAAGGGCTCTCCTTTTTCATCTGAAAAACAAATAAAATGCAGGATTTTAGAAGAATATCGAGAAAGAGCAAAACCATTAAAAGACGAATTAGATAGGAGAGAAAAAGTTTATTTAGCTTGGCAAACTTAACTCTTCTTCTTAACCTTTATTTCTTTAAAACCAGCATATTTCCAAAGAACCTTGGGAATTTTGATTGAGCCATCTTTCTGCTGATAGTTTTCAACAATACAGGCAAGCATTCTCTCTGTGGCAACAGCTGTATTATTCAAGGTATTAACAAATTTCAAGCCCTCTTTATCTTGATATTTAATATTGCTTCTCCTAGCTTGGTAATCAGTACAATTGCTGCAAGAACCTAGCTCTCTGAAGCATTTTTGTGATGGAAACCAGCCTTCAATATCAACTGTCTTTACAGGCACTCTACCAGTATCTCCTGTTGATAAAACAATTGTTCGGAATGGAATTCCAAGTTGCTTGAATATATCAACAGTATTCCCAAGTATAAAATCAAACTCTTTCCATGAATCTTCCGGTTTGCAAAATACAAACTGCTCTATTTTCTCAAACTGATGCACTCTGAAAATTCCTTTTTCATCTTTTCCATGAGTCCCTGCTTCTTTTCTGAAACAAGAGGACATTCCAGATAATCTTATTGGTTTTTCAACATCAACTATTTCGTTCATATAGTAAGAATTTAAGGCATGCTCCGAAGTTCCAATCAAATACAAATCTTCTCCGTCAATCTTGTAAATAGTGTCTGCAAATGTTCCTAATGGCAATGCCCCAGCTAAAACATCTCTTCTCAGCATAAATGGGGGTTGGATTAGAGTAAATCCTTTTTTTCTTATGAAATCAAGTACGAAATTAATCAAAGCATAGTTCAATTTTACTAAATCTCCCTTTAGAAAATAAAATCTCGAGCTTGAAACTTCAGCTGCTTTTTTTGTATCTAGCAAATCTAAATTTTCAAGCAAGTCAGCATGATCTTTAACCTGAAATTTAGGCTTAGAAGGCTTTCCATAAACTTTCAAAATCTTATTCTTGCTTGGGCCTCCAACAGGAATGCTTTTATCAACAATATTCGGGATTTCTCTCCACAAAGAATCTCTCTCTTCTCCTGTTTTAGTCAGAAATTTTTCTTTGTCTTCAAGCTTTTTAGGAATCTCTCTGGCTTCTTCTATTAGATTTTGAATGCTCTTTCCTTGTTTCTTCGCTTGACTAATTTCTTCACTTAGCTTGTTTCTTCTTGCTCTTAAATCATCTACTTCTTTCTTAAGATTTCTCCACTCTTTATCCAAAGAAACAAGCTTATCAACATCTTTCACATCCATATTTCTCTTCTTCTGGCTTTCTCTGACTATCTCGGGCTTTTCTCTAATAAGATTAATGTCAATCATATCCCTAGTAAATTAGGAGAATATTTAAAGCCTTCGGAATTTGGTTATTAAAATGAGGAAGCTAGTGGTTATCTTAATTTTATTGTTAGTAGCAATTTTAGCAGTAGCTGGTTTTATAGTCTATAACTTATATGGTTTCAGTTCTCCTGTCCAAGGGCCAACAATCAGCATATCAAGTATTAACAGAACAGTCATAGGAGAAAGCCAGATTTATCTTCTATTGTACAGCATAAAAGCCTATGAACTACATAGCCCCCCTCTATCTTCAAACACCCCGAAAATAAATATAGCTATAGGTAATCAGGAGTATAAAGCAGAAGTTGTCAGCAGTAAAATTAACATTCAAAAAGGCAGTTTAGATAATGCGGATTTGAAAATTTCATGCGATGAACAGGAGTTTGTCAAAATTCTGAATTCTCAGAACTTCAATCTTGCCCTCCAAGATTCTGTGAAAAATGGCAAAACAAGCATAGCTATTCTAGCTGGGAATACCTAGCTTTTCACAAAAGGCTATTTAAGAGTATACAAGGAAGTCACAGGAAAGAGCTTAACAGGTAGTTTTCTTAGGGTTTGATAATTTAGAATTATGAAGCTTTCCCCAATCTTTAGATTGGGGTATAATTAACTATTTATTTCTGAATTAATTAATATAAATGAGCTTGTTGCAGCTCATTGAATCAAACCAATGTAGCTGTAGCTTTCTCACTAAATAAACTTT
>JAPLYA010000119.1 GCA_026395775.1 Candidatus Pacearchaeota archaeon | reverse complement strand
ATTCCTATAAAGTTCATTGTTTTTACCTCCTTTCAGTATTTGTTGGAAAAATTGGGTTGGCGAATGCTCCCAATTTTTCTTATATCTTTAAAGCCTTTGGCTTTAAACTAACTTTCGTTAAGAATTCTCATATCATCAGCTCATCTTTTATTTCTAAAAAGGTTTATTATCCAGCTTTCTCAGCGTCTTTCAAATCCTCAAGCTTAATTGTATTGATAAGCTCGCGAAACTCAAGAAATTTATCAGCAGGAATTCTTGTTCCTGATTTTGTAAAACCAGTATACTTAGCACTTGTTACAAACTCGCGGATTGTAACTCCTTTCTTGCCTTTATAATCATCTATTCTTACCACAACTTCTGTTTCAGAGTTCTTCTTTATTTTTCCTATGTCGTTTTCCATGCAATTAACATATAAACTAAGTTTTTAAATTTATTGCTGGGATTGGTAAAAATAAAACTCTTTGCCCCAATTACCAAACCAATCAAACAATTAAAAAGTATGCTGAAAGAGTTTAATATTTATCAATAATATTAAAATTAATAGAAAATCTATTAGCCGTAGGAAAAATCGTTGTTGGTTGGGTTAATTAAGCTGGAATTCAATTACCAAGTAAACTGAAACAGTTTATAACTTACCAATAAGAATTATTTCTTCTTTCTCCCAAGAAGATATCTTATAAGATATACTAAGATAAACAGTACAATAATCGAAGCAACAACATAATTGATTGTGTTCAATAGATTGTTTATAACACTACCAATTGCATAACCAATTACAGAGTAAATAAATGCATATAAGAACTCGCCAAAAATAACAGCACTAATAAACTTCTTTCTGTTAAATTTCTCTAAACCAGCAACATAGCTCATTACAG
Organism: Candidatus Pacearchaeota archaeon; assembly: GCA_026395775.1. Lineage (GTDB taxonomy): Archaea > Nanobdellota > Nanobdellia > Pacearchaeales > GW2011-AR1 > JAPLYA01. The sequence continues at coordinate 8,043 of JAPLYA010000119.1, read as the reverse complement.
CACACAGGTTAATAATGGCAAATCTAGACAAGAATATTATAAAAAAACCATATTTATTCAATAGGTTTTTAGATTTCTCTTCATTTTTTTTAAAAAAAGCAAATGTTCTTAGTCTAGCAAGAAGGGGTTCGGAAAGCCTTCTTCCAATGCTGTAGGCAATTATATCTCCAAGAACAGCCCCAATAAATGCAACTAGAATAACAATATATAAAGTTGAAATATTTTGGGACAAGCTTCCCAGGGCAATCATGGTAACCATTCCCCCAGGAAAACCAAGAGAGCTTGCACAAACTTCAAGAAATAGGAGCAATAGCTTCCATAGAGATATGGAGATTATCATTCTTTTGGAGGTTTATTTAATTTTTCCATTATAAGAGAACAATTTTGATTATGCTGCTTGCAATATAAGTCTAAGCTTAAATGAGGATTCAGTCCCTGGCTTATATTCAATTTTTCAAACAAAACTTCTGGTGGAATCTGAATTATTTTTGAAATCTGGGAAAAACTCATCCAAGATTCTATTTTTTCAGGTTGTTTAACTTGATGGCGTTTTTGTTGCCAGATTGCATACTGATTATTTGCCTCTGAAGCTAGCATAAAGAAAGCTGCAATTAATACTATAATCAAAATTGCTAGCACTATTTTTTCTGACTTTTTCATAAACAGATAAAGAAGTTGAAGAATTTAAAGTTAACTAAAAGATAGTTTTAAATATTTCTAGAATATCTTAAAAAAGAAAGATGAAAAACACTGAATTAATAATCTCTATGACTACCAAACATGGTTCTAAACAAATTTATCGCAAAGATAATAGAGGATGGACACAAAAAAGCTCCAAGGGCATAGTTCGCAGAATGACTGCTGAACAACTGTTGTCTCATCTTTTGCCTTCATTAACAGCTGCTTATAGGGACCGCCTTATAGTCAAAGTAGAAAAGATAAGAGGACTAAAAAAGAGACAATAAAGTATATTACGCCCACACCAGGAGCGCGAACAAAGTGTACCAGTTGGAGTTCTTTCTTAACAAAAAAGGTTAGTATACCTATATTTTCACCTCATAATTTAAATGTCTTGCTCTTTTAAATAATTTGTGGACTACTGGCTAGGTGTTGCAATCGGCTATTTGCTTACCTCTTAAACAATCCGCACCTTTTTTAAAATATTCTTTGGGATACAACTTCTTCCCATACCTCCAGAGCAGATAACCAACAATAACTGCAACAAGAAACAATAAGCCCTAGATGAAATAAGAGCTTGCCATGAAAGGAAACTTGGCTTGCAAGCCCTCTTTCAAGCTTTCTTCAACTGGGTTTATGCTCATTTTTAATTAAAATTTGAAAATTAAATAAAAGGCAGACTTGCTATGTAACTGCAAATTTTTTCCCAGATGTTTTTCATTTTTTCCCGCCTTATGAGTGCAATTACCCATTTCAGGAGAATTATGAATCCTATAAAAATAAGTGACCCCCCGATAGTCAACAAACCCGTTGTCCCAATTACATTACCCAAAATTGCTTGTCTATAACCCTTTTTGGCAAGTTTTAATCCTTCAGTTCCCTGCTGAAGAGATAATATTTCATCAGGAGATAATATTTTATAACTTTTTTTGATTTCATCAATACAGTCTGATTTTCCAAAATAATTTTTCTTAAGTCCACTCCCAAAAATTTTAATAACTCTAATATTTTTATCTTCTATAGAAGTGTCTAAAGTAAGATTATATTCTCCATCTAAAGAGCTGTTTAATTCTGCAACTTTCTTATCATCGATATAAACATAAAATGTTTCATTATCTATAGCAACTTCACTATCATTATGGTTAATCAAAATTATTTTGGCTATTACATTTTCATTCATCTCATAAGAATAAGAAAGGTTTATCCCTTTATTTATCAAGATGGGGCTATCTGGCAAGTCTATGTAAATTTCAGCTGTATGGCAAGTTAAAACACTCCATCCAGTAATGCTCACTTCTGGAATCTTGAAGAATGTAAACCCTATCCCCAAGACTATTATTACTGCAATAATAATAAATATTTCTGACGACTCAATAAATTCTGCTTTCCTGTTCATTGTATATCAATGAATCTAAATCTTATAAATCTGTCTATAAATTAGGCTTATTTTCACTTCAAGAATTTTAAAGCCAATAAAAATGCAAGTCCTATAATTAGCAGGCCAAGTCCAACGTTAAACTTATTTATTGTTTCAAAACCGACACTTGAAGTAAAAAAGTTATCGTCTGCTTTTGGTGGAGGACTATCTGGAAGAAGAGGATTTGCCTCTCTCAGTTGCTCCCAATTTGCCTCTTCTTGTTCATATGCTTGTGCTTGTTTTATTTTATCGGCTGTTCCCAAAATTAAAAGAATAATTCCAACTACAACAAGCATTATAGCTACAGCAAAAAAGTTATAATTTACTTCCCTTACTCTCCTTCTTTCATAAGAGTTAAAACTTTCGTGAATAACATGGATTGGTGGTCTCATATGCTTCTTAATCAAACCCGTTATTTAAATCTGTCTTTTAATTGACTAATAGGCATATTTTTAAAATTCATTTCCCTTGAAATTATATGAGTGACTATTTGGAATTACTAAGAGAAAAAGAATTGGGCAGAAAGAAAGTTATGGATATACAAACAAAAGCACTTTCAAGCCCCCATGTGTATCGGGTTTTATGTTATAGTCAAAATTTGCTTTTAGCTAAATTTGTGGTTTGGGGAGTGAAGAAAGAAAAATTAAGTAAATTGTTATATGAAACCTTTTTATATTTCTGTATAAATTCAGAAGGCAGTGGGGAGTTTTATTTTAAAAAAAGATTAACTCCTTTACTTGATAAAATTAATGGATGGAATGAGCCGGTGAAGATATTAGATTATCGGGATTTACCTATCACTTCTTTTGAATTTGAAAAGTTAAAACCCATGTCTGAAAGATAATAAAAAGCCACTAACTCTTAACCCCCTCTTTATTCTGAAGTAATTCTTTTAACCTCAGCAAGCACTCTTTTGCCTAAATTAGTTACCTTGTAGAACTTGAAAGCTCTATCCTGCGGATTTGCACACTCAATCAACCTCTTTTCTTTTAATTCTCTTAATGTCCTTGAAGTATGTGCCTTATACATTCCAGTTAATCTCATTAGTTCTGGTTGACTAATCTGTCTTTCTTTTAAGTGCAACAGTATTTCTTTTCTTCTTTTGCTTATCCCTACAAAGCATATTAGACTTGGAGCAATCTTCATAAGAAGAGAGAGTAACCAAGTTTTTTATTATAAGGTTACCTTTCGAGTTACCAAACATTTAAAAAAGCCCAGGATATAGAGAATTAAGATGTCAAAATGCGACAAGTGCAAGAAGGAAATTTCCTTTTGGAATACGTACAATCCTTCAGGTACCGACTTAAACTTGTGCAAAGAGTGCTATGAACAGAGAGAATCAAAAGGCAAACAATCAGAAAACTCACAAAAAATGGAAAATAAACACTTAACTGAAAAAAGTACTGGATCCGGCCAGAATCTTGGTTTTTGGATAGGCCAATTAGCAACATTAATTGTTTTTATTTATGCTATATTTTATTTTGACTTCGCACCAATAGCCGAAAATGTCTATCAACAACAATATTTAGCATTAAGGCAAATAGGATGGTTTTTAAGTGCTATATTCTTAGAAATCGGACAAATAACTGTCCTCTTGATAAATAGGATAAGAAAATGAAAATCAGAAAAACTTTGACGAGCTTGTTAATGACCGGTGCAATGGCTTTTGGTTTGGCTGGAAAAGCAAGTGCTACACCGATTTTGTATGATGATTTCTCTGCCCCAACATTAAATACAGATAAATGGGATGTTAGGCAAGATGTTGAAGGCCAACCATTAATGGATGAGGGTTTTGTTGATCAGGTTTCTCAGAATTTCCACATGCAACAAAACACAATCGGAGATAGAAGGACTTATCTCGTTCCAAAAATGCAGTTTAAAACAGGCGATGTGATCGAGTATAACCTTGATGTTGTTTCTAAAGAGGGAAATTATGGGGCAATGGCCTTATTGACTGGAGACCAATATTGGAGAATTGGGATTTGCGGATTTAACAATACTGTTCAAGGATTTGATGAACTTGGAACTTCCCATGTTCGGATCGAATTTCAAGAAAATAATTTAGCAATTAGAAGAGAATCTCCTTCTGGGGTGGTTTCCTTTGATAATCTTTCTCTAACAAACCCTAACGGAGATTATGAGCTGTATCTTGGGGCTTTCTCAGGTCATAATGGCAGAACACACATGGATTTTGATAATTTTTATCTTGATAATACAAGGGCTGAGAAAACTCCCGAACCTTCAAGTTTGGCTTTATTAGGAATTGGAGTTGGAGCTTTAGCTTTGAGAAGAAAGAAGAAAGATAATTAATTTAGATGATTAAAAGTATACGTTAAAATGATAAGTTATAAAAAATCTGGATTTTTATTATGATTAAGAGGCAATTGCAATAAAAAGGAAAATTGGTGTGAGTTGTTTATACTGTGATAAGAAGGCACCCCCTTGTTTATTACTATCAACAGTTAGTGAATATCGTTGGGGAAAGCTTTAAATAAAAGTCGAATTTACATTTCCGATGGAAAAAAGGTATGTTTTGTTTATTTTGTTTACAATATTTCTAAGCTCCTCAGTTCTTGCAGCCCAGTATTCTTATAACCAAAAAGTCCCCATTTCTGGCAATGGAAACGAATTGGGATATGTAAAGCCATATCGAATGAATGTTTTAGGAACCTACTACTCATATCTTGAATGGCAAAGATATGGCTATCCAGTCGGGTATAGCTTTCCAATAGCTTTGATTAAAGGAACAACAACCGCTCTGCCATTTGGAATAAATGGAGAGTTATTAAGAATAAAAATAGGTGAGATTACTAGTTCTTCTGTTGATTTAACAATAGATCAGTCTGATATCACGACAGAATTAAACAACCTAGATAAAACACTGCCAGAAAATATAGAAGCAATTAACAAGGATGTTCAAAAGAAAGCAGAGCCAGTTATAAAAGAAATAAACAATAATCTTAACAAGCTAAATAACGATATAAGTTTAAGAGCTAATAAATTTGCAAGTAGAACTTATCACTCTTCTTTGCATGTTATTGATTTATCCAATTCTAAACTGAAGGAAGTAAGCAACTCTATAAAAAATAAAGAATCTGAGTTAGCTGAAAAGATTGCTGATAGTGTTGTAGCCACAGTCTCAAATGTCTTTCTAGCTGGTTCAGGAGTAAGTTATAAAGTGTTTATTAGTCAAGTCCCAGCAAGTTTCAGGCATGATGTCACAGCATTTATATATAATATTGAGGACAGCCAAGATAATGTAGATGAAACTAGTCTAGCGGATAAGGGGATTGCTACTCTTTATATCGGAAATCCCAACGTAAATAAGATAAGTTTACAATTTAACAATCAACTAAAAGCAAAAGGTTTGCCTTATTTTGAAGGTAATAAAATTGTTGGGAAAAGAAATTATTCTTCTGCAGATATCGGAATGATTACAGCAATTCCTGAAGAGACTTCCTGGACTCAGGATACATTGAAGAGCAGATGGGATAATGATAGAATAAGACTATATAAAACATTAATTGCGGGAGTTGGAGATAGTGGATTAGAAGCATCTGCTTTATGGTATAATAAACAACTTGATTTGGCAAAGACTTCTATATCAAACGCAATCAATTTGGCGGGGGGAACAATTGAAAACGGAGATATTGAACCAAATGAAATACTTTCAAGCATATCAACTACTGTTATGAATGACCCAAAAGCAAGCATAGGTTTTGGTGCAATAGCACAAGGATGGATTTTAGCAGGAATAAGCTCATTACAGAGCCCAGATTTTACTAAAATTGATTCATTAGGATATGTTGTTATTGTGAAAAAAGAAGGAAATAGCTATAGAACTTTAGAAACATGGAGCCTTATTGGGGATAAAAAAAGTTATTTCTTAGATGAATATCAAGAAGTTATAAATCAAGTTGAGAATGTTGTTAATAATGTTCAAAATATACAGAATAACATACAATCAAGTTCTCCATTAACTGGAAAAGTAGTTAACGAGAACAATCAACAGAGCCCGCAGGAAGTTAAGAAAGCAAATCCAATTGTAAGTTTTTTCAAAAATCTATGGGGGAAGTTATTCAAATGAAATCTTGGAAAGGTGGGTTGATTGGGGGGGCAATTTTATTAGTCATTTTTATACTCTCTTTTTTTGTTGGCAAATTTATACCTTTACTTTTAATCATGATACCTGTCATTTTGTCAATATTATACAGAAAATTTATTGGCATGGCCGCGGGATTGTTTTTAGGGATGCCATTATTATTTTTATTACAAAATGAAAATATTTTAATATCTTTTTTTAATATGGGTAAGACTTTATGCACTTTTTTTGGTAGTTGCGGGGTTAGCGATTTATTATGGGTAAATATTTCCTCAGCTCTAGCTCTTTTCGCAATATTTGGATTTTTTATTGATCTGCTAATTAAAAAATGAAAAATAAAATATTAATAGGAATTATTATTGTATCCTTAATTTCCCTAGTTTTGGCTATCGGGGGCACAAGTTCTAATGAAATTAATTCTTTTTCAAGTGAGAATATTAATGAAATATCCCTGGGAGAAGAAGTAAATGCAATGGTTATATTCAAAGGCAACATAAACGAAACAGTCCTAGAGAATAGCGGTGTGGAAATAAGAAATAACCTAGATTCTATAGATACTTCTATAATAACAGCTGACAAGGAATCTATAAAAGAACTGCAAGATAATCCTAATGTTGACAGTATAGAACCAGATATAGATTTAGAGTTGTTTGGGGATGGAGTCTCTGTAAGCTTAGACCACCAAATAATTCCTTGGGGAATTGAAAAGATTGATGCTCCAAAAGTTTGGGGTGATATAACTGGAAAAAATGTTAAAATTGCAGTTATAGATTCTGGGATAAATAAGAATCATCCAGATTTAATAAATAATGTAAAAGGCGGAATTTCTTTTATTAATAATAGTGAATACTGGGATGATGATTTGGGTCATGGTACTTCAGTAGCGGGGGTTATAGCCGCTGAAAATAATAATATGGGTGTTGTTGGAGTAGCCCCAGAATCAGAGTTGTATTCTATAAAAGTAATCGGTGCTTCTGGTGGTAAGTTGAGTAATTTTATTCAAGGCATACAATGGGCTATTGATAACAATATGGACATTATTGTAATGAGTTTGGGGATATCGGTGGATAGCCCTTCATTAAAGAAAATGGTTGATGAAGCATACAGCAGAGGGATAATATTAGTTGCTGCCTCTGGAAAAGACAACCAAATATATTATCCTGCAAGATATTCAAGTGTAATTGCAGTAGGCTCTATAGATGAAAATAATGACTTGACTGGTGAGAATGGAGCAGGAGAAGAATTGGAATTTGTAGCCCCAGGGGCTAATATAATATCAACAAGTGCTGAAGGATATGGCTCTTTTGATGGAACTTCTATGGCAGCCCCTCATGTTGCGGGAGTTATTGCCCTATTAAAAGAAAAGACTCCAACAGCTTCTAACAATAATATAAGAGCAAAACTCCAAAGAAATGCAATTGATTTGGGAGAAAGTGGAAAAGATAATTATTTTGGTTATGGACTTGCCCACATTGATTTGGGAGAGGAAAAGCTGAATGCTACTATTCAGATAATTTTTCCAGATGGCTTAAACTATACTACTTTTGTGAAAGTAGAAATAATAAAAGTAGAAAGTAATCAAGAGAGAGTTGTGCAAACCTTATTTTATGACCCCAATAAAAAAACTGAAAATGTTTCTGTCGAGTCTGGAACTTATAAAGTTAAGCAATATTTTGAAAATAAAACTTATGAAGGAAATTATAATGTTTCAGAAGGCGATTTAGTTGTTGTACCCTTGTATGGAACCTCTTTTACCCATCAGTATATTGTTAAAGAAGCCAAAAAAATCTGGTCCACAAGTGAACTGAGTAATTACATTAGTAATAATGAGACAATTGGCTTGCCT
>JAPLYA010000020.1 GCA_026395775.1 Candidatus Pacearchaeota archaeon | reverse complement strand
TAGCCTTCATGGTACCCGAAGTAGCTAGCAAATCATCGATAATAAGAACTCTGTCCCCAACATTAATCGCATCTTTGTGAATTTCAACAGCATCCTTACCATATTCAAGTTCGTACTCCTGTCTTTCAACCTCTCCAGGCAACTTGCCCGGCTTGCGAATTGGAACAAATCTTGCACTTAGCTTTTCAGCAAGAATAGCTCCAAAGATGAAACCTCGAGATTCTATTCCAGCAACAACATCAATCTGCCTATCTTTATATCTCTCAACAAAAATTTCAACAACTTTTTTGAATGCTTCTGGATTATTCAATAAGGTTGTGATATCTCTGAACATTATGCCTTGTTTAGGAAAATCAGGAATTGCCCTTATTGAAGATTTTATAAATTCTTTATCTTTTTCTCTCAAAGATTCATATGCCAGATCTTCCATAACTCTAATCAGAACATTTTTCACATTTTCAGCATTATTTTTAATTATTCTAGAAATTTCTTCCCAGGTTACAGCCTCTTCTTCTTTCCAGGCATCATAATCAGTTGACATTGCTATTACAGCATATTCTAAACCTGCTTCTCTAGCAAGAGAAGCTTCTGGGCTTGTGGACATATTAATAATATCCGCTCCCCAAGCTCTAAACAGTCTTGATTCGGCTCGTGTTGAAAATCTGGGGCCTTCTATTGTTATTAAAGTTGCAATTGGCTTAAATACAAATCCAAGTTCATCACAAGCCCGAATAAGTTTTTTTCTTAAATCTTCTGAAAAAGGTTCTGCAAATGAAATATGATTTATGCCTTGCTTAAAATCTTCTGAGAAACTTGTTATTCTAAATTTAGTGAAATCAATAAGCTGATCTGGGATAACAAATTCGCCTCTTGTAATCTCTTCTCTTAAACTTCCGCAGGCTGTTGTAGCTATAACCTTCTTACATCCCAGATTAGCAAGTGCAAAAATGTTCGCTCTGTTGTTAACATGGCTGGGCATAATCTCATGATTCGGGCCATGCCTAGAAATAATAAAAACTTCAATATTTTTATACAAGCCTTTTTTTACTTTTGTCAGGCCATAGGGTGTTTCAATCTCTAAATCTTTTGTATTCTCAAGAATATTGGCTTTTTCTAAACCACTTCCCCCTATTATTCCGAGTTTCATTAAAATTAATAAGGGGCTGGATTTATAAAAACAATTATAGTTGAGTATACACATTAAATATCCATATCATGTCTTATTTGATATAACATATTTGTTATATCATAGTTTAGGACTAGGTTTTTCCCATCATAATCAAAAACATCTTCTGGTTCAGGGGTACATGGTTCTTCGCCACCCCTGATTTTCCTTACAACGCGTTCTTTTTCAATAAGAAGGCTCTTTCTAGAATTTTCAAAAACAATTCTCCATAAATCTGAAGATTCTGTAACTCTTTTAACGATAAATGGGGACATTCTTCTATGAATAAACCCTTTGTTTATAAACAAGATTATGGTGTAAAATATAATTGAAAAGAGGTAAATGAAAACTGTTTCAGTATACTTGTAGGGGGTTTTCAAAGTCCTGACTTCAATTTTCAAGCTAAGCACAATTAAAAAGTTTACAAAACAAGAGTTGTATTTACCAACAAAATCTCAAACCTCATCTTTAAATATCTTATTTTAAAGAGACGTGTTCTGGAAAAAGTTCTATTAGTGAAAATTTTCTTCCGAGAATATTATCTTTATAAGACGTTCTGTCTGCTTCATTATAATCTTTTCCGCAAGATTGTTTTCCCCCAAAAGCGTGCAGACTTCCAAAAATTAAAACAGAGTAAGGTTCCTCGGCTTTATCAATCAGGTCTAATGTAAAATCCTCCCTGCCATCAAATGCCCAGTATTCTTCTGTCTGTCCTAGGGGTTTTGTATCTTTTGCACCGGGGAGAATCTCGAGCAATCCAGCGGCAGCAAGAATAAGGGGGGCGGTTGGGATATATCTAAAAGATTCGCTATTTCCATTAGAAATTTCATCATCATAACATCCAATTCTTAAAACAGCATCCAATCTATGATTATAAAATTCTCTTAATTCATCCCGAGTATAACTTCCGGTAAAACCCTCGCTTCTGGCATTTTTTATAAGCCCTTTTTTCTTCAAATCTATCAA
>JAPLYA010000133.1 GCA_026395775.1 Candidatus Pacearchaeota archaeon | reverse complement strand
CAACAAATATTTACGGACCAAATGATAATTTTTCATCAGATACGGGTCACGTAATTCCTATGTTATTACATAAAATGTATGTGGCACAAAGAGATAATACGGACTTTGTTGTTTGGGGTAGTGGAACACCGTTAAGAGAATTTATATATTCTAAAGATATTGCTAAAGAATGTTTTAGCGTTCTCTAAACTTTGGTTTGCTGGTTCTCTATTAGCTTGTGCAATCTTTTGATATGTGAATTCCCCTCTTTTCTTTTTCTCACTCTTAAAAATCCCAAGTAAGGTTTCAGCTTTAATAAGAACTTCCTCATAAATTTTCAATAACTCCTCACTTACAACTCCTTCACTTACAAACTTTTTGAAAGCTTCAAATGTCTTTTTATGGACTTCTGGAGCTTCTGTTTTAATCCCCTTCATTAACAAATAAGCTTTTGCACTATAAAAAATACAATAATAAGAATGGCTTATCACAGAACTATAAAACGTTTGAATTTTACTCAAATGAAAAACTTCTGTTTGAATGTTCTTATCTTCAGTAGTAGTAAATATCACTTTTGCTAAATCCAATTCATTCTCAGCCCTTTCCAATAACAATTTAATATTTGAATCCATTTTCAATTCCTTTTTTTATTATTTTATAAAATATGTTTATATTATGGATAGGAAGATTTTTTATTGCTATTTGTTTTCCTAAGTTTTCATAATCAACTTTTAACATTTCTAAAAACTCTCCCATTGTTATTATATGGGCCTCAATTTTTATTAATGCTTTATTACTCATTGAGTTTAAAGCTATTTTAATATCTTTCTCTTTTGATTTGTCCTGAACTATAATCGCAATATCCAAGTCCGAATCTTTTTTGTAAGTATTGTCTACATAAGAGCCAAATACAACTAAAGAATAAAATAAATCATATTTTTCAAGCTCTTTTTTTAATAATTTTATTTCCTCATATGCTTGTTTTGAAAGCTTTGATTGAGCTATTAGTGAAAGATAATGATAAACAAATTCGTTTTCAATATTTAAAGTATAGAGCCTTGAAGTCCCTACTTTTTTCTCTTTTATAAGATTCTCTTTTTTGAATTCTTTAATAGCTATTTGAAAAGCATTATTTGATTTCTCATTAGATAGTTTTTTTATCTCTTTATAAGAATATTCTCTAAAGATATTTCCTATAAATGTTCCAAAGATTGATAGTTGTTTTTTTGTTAACATTTTAATTGAGCCACTTTTTTGGTTCAATTAAACCAATTATTTGGTATATTTAAATGTTTCGTTTTGTACCTATTTTTAGGTATGTTTAAACCAATTATTTGGTTAGATTTCAATAATCTTCGTTTAGGTTATATAAGAAAATAAAATAGGATTTTCTATTAGCTAAGCCAAGATAAGTTTTAATGGCTTAGCCATAATAACTTTGTATGCCCGTCTATGCCCTATCTACGCCCCTGCCGGGATTCGAACCCGGGTCAAAGCCTTTTTCTTAATCAATCTCAAGGAGGTTGACTGTGAAGGAACCTTGGTTCCTTACATTGAGAAGGCTCTATCCTTGGCCTCTAGACTACAGGGGCAAGACTCTATTTAGTAAAGAAAAAGTAGTATTAAAAAACTATCTTTCTAGAATTTTTCCATCAGGAAAAATTATTGTGCTGGGGACTCCTGAAACCTCGCCATCGATTATGATATCAATTTGGGCTTTTATTTCAGCTGGAATTTCCTCGAGAGTTTTGGCTGAGGGTTGGCCCGATAAATTTACAGAGGTTGTGATAAATGGAACTCCTGCTTTTTGGGCATACTTTGTAAATTTGTGTTTAGGAATTCTTACTCCTATTAATTCGTTTTTTGAAATATGCGAGAAATCTTCAAGATTTTTCTTGGGGATTAAGATTGTATATTTTCCAGGAAGATATTTTTTGATCAAACTTGAAATTTGGTCATCAACTTGAAGATTTTTTCTTATCCACTTGACAGAGGGAGCAATAATTGAGAGGGGTTTGGTGTCTCTAGATTTTATTTATTGTAATACCCCACAGCTTGCTGTGGGGAAGTGGTGGTTCGGTGTCCAGAGCTTGCTCTGGGGTTAATACCCGTTTATCTCACGAATTTTTTTTACTGATGGAATGTTTAGAGCATTACAACCCAAGCCATAGAGGGTATCTGTGGGGTAGATGAAGATTTTTCCTTGCTTGATTGAGGTGATTATTTTTTTAAGATTCATTTTAATTTTTGTTGGTAGTAACTAACTGCTGTTTTGTTGATTTTTTAGTTGTGACTGGTTAGAGCAATTGGGTTCAAATTTACCTTCCTATTAGGTATACTTAGTCGGTTTTTAACCTATAAATAGTGCTATATAGCAGGAAATATCGGTTTTTCTGTTCTGTCACCCTGCTGTTATCTCATGATTCTACCCTTCTAATCTCTCATTTATCTTTTTAAGATTAAAAAGAATTATTCTGCTTAAGCTTTGCTGGAGCGCTTTATCGTTTCTGCTTTTTGAGCCTTTTGTCTGTTCTAGATAATCTTCAAGCAATCCAAAAGGGATGTCAATAATAGGAATATCCATAGAATTAAGAAGATAAAATGTTATCAATCTAGTAATTCTGCTGTTTCCATCAACAAAAGGATGTATGTGCTGGAATTCATTATGAAAATAAGAGGCAAATTCAAGTATGTCTCTTGTACTCCCTTTCTTACTTGTTATAAACTCATTGTATTTTTCAAATAGCTTTTCTAACTCTGCTTTAACATCCTCTGCTTTAGATACTTTAAAGTTCGGATTTCCCTTAATATAAACTTCTACTTCTCTAATCTTTCCTGCAATTTCTTGCCTATGCGCTAAAGCTAGTTTATGATAATTCAAAACAGATTCTATTGAAAGAGGTTTTCTCTGCTGTGAATCTTGAAGCATCTGCAAAATTGCTATTTGATAGTTCTTCAACTCATCAACATCTTCTGTTTTAAGATTGGCAGGAGTTATCTTATCCTTTAATATCTTAATTGTATCTGGAAGAGTTATGGGATTTCCCTCTAATGAAAGGCTATGGTGGATAAAAGAAACCTCAAACTCGCTAACTATTTTCTGAAATCCTAATTCATTCTTTTTTCTAAGCTTATTATAAAATGAAAGCTCTTTTTTTATTTCTTCACTATAATCTGTGGTTTCCTTCTTTACCTCTAAATGTTTAAAACCAAAATAAACTAGGAGATTGTTTATCAATGTATTGTAAAAGATTTTCGCTTTAAGGGGCTTTTTAGAATTAATGAGGATTAATCCATATTTGTTTAGTGTTTGGACATACTTTGTGAATGTTCTCGGATTAAGATTGGTTGATTTCTGGTTAATCTCTCCATTGCTTAATCCATTCCAAACAAAATTCACCAAATTTTTGTCTAGCAATAAGTTGTAATTAATATTATTGCTTAAACAATAAAGTATTATTTCGTACAGGGCTTTTGATTTGCCTTCTTTTTTTGCTCCGAAATATTCTTCTTTTTTAAATAATAGTTTTTCATTTTCTAGTTCAGTAAGTATTCTATAAATATTTTTATAATCTTTTTCAGTTTTTCCTAGTTTTTCAACTATCTCTTTGGGTCTTAATAGCCCAGTTTTATATACTACTTCAAAAACATCATATTTTGTAACCATAATATATGCACTGTTTCAGAGTTTATAAACCTTGCTATTTAGCACTTTTTATAGATAATAAGTCTATTTTAGGTACAATATAGCTATATTTATTAAAGGACAAGTTTTAAAAACTCCTAAGATTGTATGACTGGTCAGTACATAAACATGATAAACAAAGGGTATTCTGTGCGAAGAGATTTAGATTCTCTTCAAAACGCACAGGATACTAAATAGCCCCGCCAGCGAAATCGCCATCATGGCATGTCAGAGTGATGTCGCTATCACTCTGAGCACCATCAGAAATTAGAAATTTCTGAGGTTTTGGTGGGATGTCTAGTACAATTATATTTTTATTTTAACTCGCTTATCTTCTTGATTTGGTTTAAATCAATATCAAACTTCTTTTCCATAAAAACTCCCTTAAATGAGTCTACAAACTTTTGATCATTAACAATTTTGTTTAAATTTTTTAAATTATTAATAACTTCTATTATATTACCTACAAACAGGAATTTTTTAATTTTGTTTAAGTTAGAATCTTTTGCCAAAGCTGCAATGTCTCTAAAATCCGTTAATCTTCCTGAATGAATTTTAGTCACTATAAGGATTTCCTTGTCAGGAACAAAGGCGGTTATCTCTTTTTCAATTCCGATTATTTTTCGTTTAGAAGAATTGTTTAGTAATAATTCATAACTAAACGAAGCATCTGTTGTTCTTGAAGCTAAAGCGTCTATCATCAAATCTATACTTGCAGCATCCTTGTCATATCTTATAAATCTTGAAGAATAAATATTCTCTAATTCTTTACTTATTGTTTTCTTAAATCCCCCTTTTTTTAAAATCTTCTCAAAATCTTTTAAATTCTCATTTTTTATAACTATATCTGCATCAACAGAAAACCTATGCTTAAAAGACGAAACAGCATATCCTCCCACAATAACAAAGTTAAGGGAAGCGTCAATAAATTTCTGTAATATTTCAAAAATACTATTTTCTTTCTTGATAAGATCTTCCATTTTTATAAGTTATTTGCCTCTTTATATTTTACATTCAATTTCTTATTATATCTCTCATTTATTATCTCTAAAGCTGGCTGAAAGTTATAAATGTTGTCTTTCATAAACTTGATAGTGTTATCTAAAGTTTCTACAAAGAAATTATCTTTTTTAATGCAGTTTAAATCTTTAACAACTTCTGGGAAATAGAAAACTCCATCTTTTCCGTTAATCTTTAAGTTTAACCTTTTGCAGTATTCTAAAAATAAGGGATAGTCTTCTTCTTTAATCTTAATAAAAATAGGATAAAAATCTTTATATCTTGCGATATTATATCTTCCTTCTGTCCATAAGTAAACTGCGTCTGTTTTTGTTAAGCAGTAGTTTATCCCAAACAACTGTAAGGCAGAATAGTAAAATCTTGCATCATTTAAATTTTCTTTAATAAATCTCATAATTCCTTGATAAGAGGGATTTTTTTCCTGCAAGGTGAATCCTCGCCATTTTTCCTTTAAGATTCCCTCTTTAACTAACTCTTCAACCCATTTATGAGTCCATCCATAAGATAATCCTATTCTTGTAGAGATAGAGCTAATGCTATCTTCTTTCCTGCACGAAATCAAAATCTTTATTACATAGGGGTTTAATAATTCAATTCTCATACTGTCAAGAACCCTTTGTTTTTTTGGTGCTTGGTTCTTGAGCACCTCGAAAATCCTAAATTTAACAAGATTTTCTTAGTATCACTATAATGATAGTATATTTAAAGGTTTCTATTCCTTGATACTGTATACTAATCATCAGTTTCCTTATTAGCCAAATATCTCACCAATTCTAACAGCTTGTTTCTTTTCAGTTTCAGATTTATCCCAGCCATTTCTGCTGGTGTTTTTCCTTTCAATTGCTGATTTGGGTTCACAAA
>JAPLYA010000040.1 GCA_026395775.1 Candidatus Pacearchaeota archaeon | reverse complement strand
TGATGGTGTTTCAAACCGCTTTTCAAGGCGGCTAAGACCCATCAAACGGCGGGCCTAACTATGAGGCTCTTAAGGTAGAATTGCTGCCTTACGGATTACTCAAGAAGAGTAAGACGCTCTAACCAATAGTTAGCAGAAAGTAAACAGAATTTAAAATTTGAACCAAAGAGAAAATCTAGCTATATGCTGGAAAATCTGAGTATCTTGAAATACTTATCAAGAAATTGATAGTAAAAATTTTCAACCGCAAAATAGAAAGATTTTGGGGCGTTCAGAAATAAAAAATATTTCTGACGGTGCAGACAATCAGCAGGAAAGATTTCTTTTTTCATAAAAAGAAAAATCCTCAGAGACTATACGCTAGAAATAAAAACCAAATTGTTAAATTGTAAACTATTTCAGTATACTTGACTTGAGGGCGAGCAATTATTTAATTAAATGCTTGCTTAATTTTTAAATATACAAAAAGTTTTTTATTTAATAATAAATTTTTATTAAGATATAGTCCGAACATTTGTCGCGAGACAAAGACCAAAAAAATCTCTAAGATTTTTAGGGTGACTAAAAATTAAAAAGTTAAACAGAATTTTTAACATAACAAAAATAATTTGAGCGTAATGCCTTGTCGTCTGAATGGCGACGTGCATGAATGGTTCAACGAGGTGGTCGCTGTCCCTAACCAGGACCTTCTGAATTCAATGCCCGGATGAAAATGCCGGGGACGCTTAGTGGGAAGCGAAGACCTTGTGGACCTTTACTACAGCTTGTTGTTGTAGCTTTGTGAAAAATGCATAGAATAAGTAGGAGAATACGCGTAGTTTCGGCGAGGCGGCTCAACAGTGTAATACTACTTATTTTTTATAAAGTTGCTAACCTTAATGGGGACAGCAGCAGGTGGGTAGTTTGGCTGGGGCGGTCCCTGCAGAAAAGATATCTGCAGGGCCCAATGACAAGCTCATCTAGCTTGGAAACCTAGAGTAGAGTGTAGAGGCAAATGCTTGTCTGACTGTTTTTCGAAAAGCAAGAAAAGCAGAGCTGAAAGGCGGGCTCAGCGAACCCACAATGACATTTAATAGGTCATGTGGATGACAGAAAAGGTACCCCAAGGATAACAGGCTTGTCGCGCCCGATAGTTCATATTGACGGCGCGGTTTGGTACCTAGCCGTCGGCTCTTCCTATCCTGGTTGTGCATAAGCAGCCAAGGGTGTCGGAGTTCACGCATTAAAAGGGATCGTTAGCTGGGTTAAATACGTCAAATAAAACTAGCAACGAGAAAAACCAAACATAAAATACATAGAAATTTGAGAATTAATAGAAAAATTCTTTGTATACTTGGTAATTGTTTACCGAGCATTGTTTTAATTAAACAACCAATCGGCTTTGAGTACTAAGTACACAAATAGGAATCTTATCTATTAATAACCAAGATATCAATGTATAAAAACAAGAAAAAACACGGCGTAGCATGGAAGCGATTCCATGAAAAATAAAATTCGCTCATATCGGTGAAACCTTAATCTTTTTATACTGTTAGATTATGGTAATACCGAGGGAAGATAATTGTTAGAAAAGTTTATAAATAGATGACAGGGTAAAATTCTATGGCAAAACAAACTGCTGAACAAGATGAAGACTTTCAAATGGTTGTTAACGTAGTTTCTAGAGGCATAGATAGGGCTTCTGAAATGCTCAAAACAATAACTGATTTTGTAGATAATCGTTTTGAAGGAGTTGAGCTTAGAAATTTGCCAGAATATGCTTCTGCGATAGAGGTAATTAAGGCATATCAAAAAGTAGCAATTAGAAGAATGAATTCTGCATATAACAAACAAAAATAACAATTTATCCCCGTAGAGACTTAGCACTTAAGTGCTGGACTCATTCTTGCAAAGAATGGGTAAGACGCGAATCTCTTAAACTCTGATGAGATTTAAGATGAAGGTATAGTCCATACAAAGCAAAAACATAAGCTTTGATTAAGTATACGTGAGACAGTATGTATGATATCTACTAGGCGTGTGGTTGAGTGAGTGGAATGATTCTATAGTACGAGAGGAACTAGAGTCAGGTGCCTCTGGTATAGCAGTCCTTACGAGGGAGCTGCGCAGCTACGCACTGTATGGATAAGAGCTGAATGCATCTAAGCTTGAAGCCATCCGCAAAACGACTCAACAAAGGCCATCCAGAAACAGGATGTTGATAGAGTTGGGGTGTAAGATTTAAGGCAACGAGAATTTCAGCCCGCAACTACTAAAAGCCTCATTTTCGTATCAAATAAACATGGAAATCCTACTTGCCCATTTTGAAATTTATTCTTATTCTAGAGTATAATAATCTATTTAAACCACTAAAATTTATTGAAAATATGGAAAAAAATAGTGCTTATTGCTTTCATAGTTATTTAGACCAACTTAAAAAAGTTCTTTCAAGAAGTGGATTTTCAATTGATAAAAACGGATATGTCAGAAGAGTAAAACTGCCGAAAATGGTTGCGGCTTCTGGAGAAATTGCGGGGAATTATTTGATTGTTTACAATATATGCCATTTAGAAGACAGATCCCGCAGAATTAGACTCGCGGTTTCTAGATTAACAGAAATAGCAAGAGCTTTTGACCCATTCAATGGAGAGATGAAATAAGATTATACAAATAGAAAGAGTTTTATACTTATTTTTCTCTACATAATTATGATAATCAAAAAGAGCCAGATACCAATGCTAATTGTGGCAATCCTACTTATTTTATTTTTTTCATATTTCTACATATCACAGAAAAATTATGAGTTTATTATTTACATTGGGGTAATTATTTTCTTTTTTGCGGTTATTCTTTTGACTAACAAGAAAGTTAATTATTCAAATACTTCTCTCTGGGGATTATTAATTTGGGCTAGTTTGCATATGGCTGGTGGAAGCTTGCGAGTTGCTGGAAATAGGTTATATGAACTTATATTGATTAATATTTCTTCGGTATATGGTATATTTAGATATGATCAGTTTGTGCATATCATAGGATTCGGAGTTGCTACATTAGTTATGTTTGAAATTCTCAAGCCATTGTTAAAAAATTCTATTAAATCTGGATGGGGCTTGGGGATTATTGTTGTTATGGCTGGATTGGGAGTTGGAGCTTTGAATGAGATTGTTGAGTTTACTGTTACTGTTCTTGTTCCTCAAACAGGAATTGGGGGCTATATGAACTCGATGCTAGATTTAGTCTCAGATTTTATCGGGGCAATTTTAGCTTGGGTTTTTATTAAGATTAAGAACTAGTTTTTTCTATATTTAATTCTTTTTCAATTTCGTTTATTATTTTAATTATTTCTGCCCATGATTTAACCCTATGTATCAATTTACTATTAGGCATATTATCCCTATTCCAGGGATAATCAATTAATATCGATCTTATACCTTCTTTTTCACAATCGTGTGCATGAGTAAGATTGTCATCTATTAGAACCTCTGCATTTATTTCTCTGCAAACCTCTGCTTTTGTTTTAGGTATTTCATGATACACTTTTCTTACAAATAGAATATTTTTTATTTCTGGAAGATATTTGTTAATCCAGATTCTTGTTCTCTTTTCAAATTTTTCTGGCCTAGAAGTAACAACAATTATCTCGTGTTTTTTACTCAATTCTTTAATTGCTTCAATAGCTTCTTTTAGTGGTTTTATTTTATCATAATATTCACTATTATCAAACTCCTCAAGAATCTTATTTTCTTCTTCTTTAGGCATCCCATTTATCTCGTTTAGAGTATAGGCAGTAAAATCTTCATATTTTAATGTTGGCTTGTATTTTTGATTATAGAAATCTATAAAACTAGTTACAGAATCTGCTAATGTGTCATCTAAGTCTACTGCAATTTTCATTTTTCTCTTCTATATTTAATAATTTTAAAGATTTCGAAAACAACAAAACCTGGCAAGCTTGCTGCTATAACTAGCAACCATTGTGTCAAGCTTAAACTTACAACTCTAAATACAGAAGCAAGAGGAGTAAATATTAAGATTAATTGCAAGATTATTATTGCTAGAACAGCATACCAGATGTAATTATTTCTAGGCAGCCTGGAAATGGGTTTTTCTGAACGACATGAAAATACAAAAAACATTTCAAAACCAATCAAGGCGAACATAACCATTGTTCTTGTTGTTTCTAAAGGTAAGTTTCTAGTTCCATAGATAAAGATTATAGCAGAACAAATCAAAGATACAATTCCTGTTACAACTATTGATGAGAATATCCCAGATAGAATAGAATCTTCTTTTCTTGGCTTGCTTTTCATTGTTTCTTCGCCTTGCTCGCGAGTTAAAGCAAAAGCTGGGAGAGAGTCTGAGACTAAGTTAATCCAAAGAATTTGCAAAGGAATTAGTGGCAATGGCATGCCGAGGATAATTGAGAATGCTATTATCAATAGCTCGCCGATGTTTGAAGCTAGCAAGAATTTAGTTGCTTTCTTACTGTTATCATAGACAATTCTGCCCTGTTCTACTCCCTTAACAATTGAATAAAAATTATCATCTAACAAGACCATATCGCTTACATCTCGGGCGATATCAGAGCCCCTTTTACCCATTGCTATGCCTATGTCTGCTTTTTTCAGAGCGAGAATATCATTTATTCCATCTCCTGTAATTGCAACTTCTTCTCCTTTTAGCTTGAGAATTTCAACTATCCTGAGTTTCTGCTGGGGCTCTGTTCTTGCGAAAACAGCAATTTCATCAATTTGCTCTAGCAAATCTTCATCTGACATCTCATCCAGCTCTCTGCCCCCAAGAATCCTGCCATCTATTCCTATTTTGCTTGCGATTGTTCGCGCTGTTAAGAGCGAGTCTCCTGTAATCATCTTTACTTTTATTCCTGCATTTTTACATTCCTGAATTGCTTGTTTTATTTCTTGGCGTGGGGGGTCGAGTAATCCGAGGAAACCAAGGAAGATTAAACCCGATTCGAGGTTTTTATCAGAAGTTGTTGTCTTAAAAGCGAAGGCTAGAACTCTCAAACCTTTTTTCTCTAAATCCTCAGCTATTCTAAACAACTCGGTTTTTCTTTTATCATCTAGTTTCTTTATTTCTCCTCGCAATTCAAACGAACATTTTTCAATTATGGAAGATGGCGAACCCTTAGAATATAACATGTCCCTTCTTATGCTTTTTCTTAATATGGACATCATTTTTCTTTCTGAAGAGAAAGAAATCTCCTTTATTCTTGGCTCTATTTCTGTTAATATTTTCTTGTCTACGCCTAGTTCCAGGGCGAAAGAAATGAAAGAAGCTTCTGTTGGATCGCCAATAATCTGAAATTTATTGTCTTGAGTTTCTTCGAATCGAGCATTGCTTGCAAGAATACTTGTTTTAACTAGAGAAAAAAGCTCTTTTTCTTTTGCTAGGTTTACAACCTTATTTCCAAAAAGAACTCCTTGTTTTGTGTTCCTGAAGAATTTATTATTGCAATAGGCATCTGTGACAAACATTTTTTCTTCTGTCATTGTTCCTGTTTTATCACTGCATATAACTGTAACGCTTCCGAGGGTTTCTGCTGCTGGCAATCTTCTTATTAGAATGTTATCTTTCAGCATTTTTTTTGTGGCGAGAGCTAGAGAAACTGTTATTATTGCGGGCAATCCCTCTGGGATTGCTGAAACTAGCAGAGCTATTGATGTCAAGAACATTTCGATTTTATCTCTGCCTGCTGCTAAACCGAGAAAAAAGGTTATTGCGGCAAGAATTAAAACAATAAAAGTAACCTGTTTTGCAAATCTATCTAGTCTTCTCTGCATCGGTGTTTCTGGAAGCTGAATTTCTTGAAGCTTGAGGGCTATTCTGCCAAATTCTGTTTGCATTCCTGTTGAAACAGCAATTGCTTTCACATTGCCCCTAATAATTGTTGTTCCTGCAAAAAGCATGTTTAGTCTTTCTGAAATTAAACCATCTTGCTTAATTATTAAATCCTGTTTTTCCACTGCTAAACTCTCTCCTGTTAAAATAGCTTCGTTAATTTCGAGATTTTGACTAGACAGAATTCTACAATCTGCTGTTATTTTGTCGCCTTCTTCGAAGATTAGAATATCCCCTGGAACAATCTCCTTAGAACTAATTATTCTTAATTTAGAATCGCGATAAACTTTTGTTTGAGGAATGAAAAGCTGTCTTAGTTGAATAATTGCTTTTTCTGCTTTATACTGTTGGAAAAAGCCTAGGCCCGCATTTAACAGAACAATTGCGAAGATTACACTTGCGTCAATATAATGCTGGATTAGTAGAGAGACAACTGTTGCAATTAACAAGACATAGATTAGGAAAGAATTAAACTGCTTTACCAATATTTTGAAAGCATTTAATCTATAAATCTCTGATATTACATTTTCTCCATATTTTTTTAATCTTAATCTAGAATCATACTCACTTAAGCCATTCACACTAGAGTTTAGCTCTCTGACTATCTCCTCTTTTCTCGCACTATGCCATTCCATGCCTAATTAAGTTAAATTAGGTATAAAAATGTTGTTTTTAAGAAAGATAAGAAGAAACATCGCTAAGAAAGTTCCTCAAACCTCAATTTTTTTTCTTTACCGTCCCTTACTATAATCAGCAAGTGAATATACCTTTTCTATACATCAAACTGCCGAAGGATCCCTCTTTCTTGCAAAGGTTAAAGCAGATTCAAAAGCTCCCGATAAATCTGTTTTTGCTACACCAAAAATGCAGTCGAGTATGGCGCGCCCCCTATCTCGATCTATTTGCTGGGCATATCCTTTTGATAATGCAGAAATTACAGCTGCACCTTCCTCTCTACCAAATTCATAATCCCGAGAGAGATAAAGTGCAAGAGTTCGAATGCATCGTGTTTCATTTCTTCTTAGAAAGGAAAAGAATAGTGGGTGAAGATGCCTTCCGATTAATAAGTCTTTGCCGGTTTTATCTAGTTTTCTAAATAAACCAAACATAGTAGTCATTTCTGCTGTTCTTTCTTCTTCAGTAAGACTTTCGTTTGATCTAATATTGGAGAGCATTCTATCTGCTTCTCTTATAGGTTCAAGTTTTGTTTCAATTGCCATTTTGTTTATTATTTTATTAGTTACTATATAGTAATTACATAAATAAGCGTATTTAAGATTATGTCGTAAGTTTAACGACACATTTTTAAAGTCTGAAAAGCTTTATACAACATGATAAAAGAAATCCCGGGGTTGACGAGCAATGAATCTCTGGTCTACATTACTTTATTGAATCTAAAAGGGGCTGGAGCGACAAAGATCTCAGAAAAATGCGGTTTATTCAGAACTCTATGCTATGATATCCTTACAAAGCTTGCAGAGAAGGGGCTGGTTTCCCATATTAATCAAAAGGGGAAGAGAATGTACAAGCCTTCAAATCCAGAGAGACTTATTGAGATATTAAAAGAAAAACAAAATGAAACCGAAAGAGTCCTCCCCGAATTAAACCACCTTTTTTCTGTTCCAGAAGAAGAAATATCAGTCCAGCAATTTGAAGGTGCATCGGGAATGAAAGCAATTGTAGAGGATATGATAGCTGATGCTCTTCGAGGAAAAATAAAAGAATGTTTCTGGCTCGGGCCAAGAGGAACTTCAATTGAATTTATGGGGGCATATCTCAAAGATATGATTAAAAGATCAAAAAAGATTATAAAAAATATTGATCTGAGACTTATTTGGAGTTCTGATATTCATACAGAAGATTTTATAAAAGTTTTTGGAGAGGAAAAGAATCATAGATTCCTCCCAAAAGGATTTGCTTCTACTGTTCCTTTTATAGTTTATGGAGACAAGTTAGTAATTACTGGGGGAATTAACAAGCCGTTTACTATTCTCATAAAAAATAGAGAAACAGCAGATTCATTTAAAATTTATTTTAATTTTATATGGAAATTTGCAAGTAAAAAGCTTTAGAAGAACAATTCTAGATACTCAAGAAATTCAAAACAGCTGCAAATGTTACCCAGATAAAATAAGGAATTAATAACCAGAAAGCTTTCTTGCTAAATTTTCTTGTCACAACTAACATCCAGAAAATTGACAACCACA
The DNA here is from genome assembly GCA_026395775.1 of Candidatus Pacearchaeota archaeon. Taxonomy (GTDB): domain Archaea; phylum Nanobdellota; class Nanobdellia; order Pacearchaeales; family GW2011-AR1; genus JAPLYA01. The sequence continues at coordinate 564 of JAPLYA010000040.1, read as the reverse complement.
GGAAGATTATTTCTATGAAAGCTACTCGAGGATTTCGCATTCCAAAATAAAATATGCTCCAGAGAATATTTAGCAAGAAATTTACTGAGAATATAACTACTATTTTTGTTTTATCTTTACTATCTATCCAGGAAAGATATAGTGAGATTGCGATTAAAATAAATAAAATTGTCCAAACAATCGGAAAAACATAATTTGGAGGAGTTATCGATGGCTTGATAGATTGATACCATTGAGAATTTGTATTCTGGCTTGTGAACGTGCTTCCTAAAAAAGCTACAATTGCTACTATAATAAAACAAGAGATAAGAACTTTCCAGTTTATCTTTGATTTTTTCTTAACTTCTTTCACTTGCTTCACTCTCTCTTTCATAGAAACAAGAAGTTCAGAAGGTTTAAAAAGCCTTTCGAGCTTTAAATATTAGGCGAGTTGGATAGCTGACTCCGGGGATCTGCCACTAAACTGGCGAGCTTTGAAAAATCTCAAAACTGATTCTTGAGGAAGGTCCGCATACCAATTAAAAGTTAGAAAACGAAAGTTTTCCTGTCGTGAGGCAGAGCTCC
>JAPLYA010000050.1 GCA_026395775.1 Candidatus Pacearchaeota archaeon | reverse complement strand
TTTGTGAACCCAAATCAGCAATTGAAAGGAAAAACACCAGCAGAAATGGCTGGGATAAATCTGAAACTGAAAAGAAACAAGCTGTTAGAATTGGTGAGATATTTGGCTAATAAGGAAACTGATGATTAGTATACAGTATCACTTTAGAGAAAAGTTTAAATATAAGCTATTCTAAAAAACATTATGAAAAAAAGTTTGGTGATGTTAGTATTACTATTAGCGCTCTTGCCTCTAATCTCAGCCGAATTAAAAATAGAAAAAGAAGCTGTTGTTGATTCTTTTATAGTTGAGCTGAATCAGCCCGCCATATTTAATTTTAAACTTACCAATCTAGGAAATTCTGATAATTTTAATATTTATAGCTTGGTGGGGGTTGACATAAAGCCAAATGAAACCTTCAATATCAAAGAAGGCGAGACAAAAGAGTTGCAGGTTAGCCTATGGCCTTCTGAAGCATTATTAGATGCTCCTCAAACTCTCAATTTTGCCTACAAGATAAAGAGCCAGTCAGGAATACAGCAAGATATTCTCACAATGAGGATAGTCACTCTAGACCAAGCTGTTGATATTAATTCTTATAACATAGAGTTTGATTCAGATTCTGCAACAGTCTATGTCAAGAACATGATTGGCTATAAGTTTGATGAAGTCAAAGCAAGTTTCCATTCTGCTTTTTTTGATTTTGAAAAAACATTTTCTCTAGATAAATACGAGAAAAAAGAATTTCCTGTTGTTTTAAATAAAGAAGAAACAAGAAAATTGATGGCAGGGAGCTATACAATAACTTCAAATGTTGAAATCCAAGGAATGAGCTTCAAAAAAGAAAACACCTTTAAATTTACAGAAAAATCAGAAATAACTTCACAAGAATCAACATCTGGTTTTATCATAAGAAAAACCTCTGTAACAAAAACAAATAACGGCAATTTGCCTGTTATTGTTCAAGTTAAGCTGAAAAAGAATATTATTTCAAGATTACTAACTAGCTTTAATACTCAACCATCTATTGTTGACAGAACAGGCTTCACTGTTTATTATTTATTCCAAAAAGAACTCAAGCCTTCTGAGGTTTACAATGTAACAGTAAGAACCAATTTTCTATATCCACTAATTGTGATTATTGCTTTAATAATAATAGTTTATCTTGTTAAAATGTCAAGCTCAAGCTCTCTAGAGTTGAATAAAAGATCAGCCTATGTAAAAACAAAAGGCGGAGAGTTTGCATTGAAGATTACATTGCAAGTTAAGGCTAGGAAATATGTTGAGAATATAAATTTGGTTGACAGGCTTCCTTCTATCTCCAAGCTATATGAAAAATTCCCAGGATTGCCACCAGATAAAATAGACTTGAAGAACAACAGATTAGAGTGGAATATATCTAATTTGCAGCCAGGAGAGCAGAGAATCTTTTCATATATTGTATACAGCAAAATAGCTCCTTTAGGTAAGTTTGAATTGCCACAAGCTCTAGCTGTTTATGAAAGAGCGGGCAAGCCAACAGAAACCCTGAGTAACAAGGTGTTTTTCTTGAATACTCCACGGGCTTTCGTTGATTAGGTTTTTGTTTGTCAGAAAACTTTATTCCCAGTTTCTAAACCAACCACAATTAAAACATAAGCTGAAATAAATTATTATTTATAAATAAAGAGTTAAATGAAGAACTAATGTGTAGTCAAGAAGGGGGTTTTCTTTGGTTTTTACACAAATTCCTAAGCTAATCGCACCAATTTCAAGTATACTAAAATAGTTTGCAATTTACCAATAAAAAACAGCAATTACAAACATTTAAAAATTACCAGTTGTTTCTATCAAAATCCCTCGGTAGCTCAGTGGCAGAGCGTCTGGCTGTAGACGAGCGATTTCATTCGGCAAATAAAAATGCATCAACGAATGAAGTCTGGAGGAATCTAGGGTTAAGCTTAAGTCTATGACTTGCTATGACACCTGAAAAGCCAAATGCTGTAACCGGAAGATCGGGAGTTCGACTCTCCCCCGAGGGATTTTCATTTAGTTTCAGAAGGAGAACATTTAAAAAGATTACTCTACTAAGAAGTTTATGAAGAATCAGTATCTTGATTATAAGCAAGGCTCGACATTAGAAATAAAAAATAGATTAGATGAGAAAAGCAAAAAGATTTTGGCAGAATTTCTAAAGTATATTATTTCAAGGAATGGCACGGGACAAAATAAAGTCGATGATATAGAGAGGTATATGCTTCAATTTTATGATATTGTAGAAAAACCCTTGAATAAATTAAAGAAGCAGGATATAGATGATTTTATGGTTCTTCTTAATAATTCTGATAAAAGCAAATGGACTAAAAAAGGAACAAGAATATATATTAAATCTTTTCTCCTTTGGCTTTATAGAGATTTAGACATGATTCAGAATATAAGAACTCCTATTAAGGATCAAGGCAAAGTATTGAATGATGAAAAAATAAATGAAAATAATCTTATCACAGAAGAAGAATTAGAAAAGATGATAAGAAAAGCGGAGAATTTCAGAGATAAAGCTTTACTAATGTTATTATGGGAAACAGGGGCAAGACCTCAAGAGATTGTAAATCTAAAATGGAGAGATATGAAACTTGAAGCTGAATATCCTGATGTTACTTTACATTCTGGAAAAACGGAGGAGACAAGGCAATTCCCAGTAAAAGAAGCTAAGATCCATTTGCAGAGATGGAAGCAAGAGTATTGTTATCCTAATCAGAACAATAATGATTTTGTTTTTCCTAATCCCAATAACAGAGACAATCCAATAACAACAGCCGGAATAAATAAAATATTAAGGAGGATGGCTAAAAAGTCAGGAATAAATAAAGATGTTTGGAGTTATTTGTTTAGACATACAAGAGCCACAAGATTATATGAAGAATTACCTCAGCAAATTGTAGAAAAGTTGATGGGGCATAAAGATATGGCTGGAGTTTATGCACATATATCAAGCAAGAAAGCAAGAGAAGAGATGATTAAGAAAGTTTATCATGTTGAAGAATTAACTCCAGAACAGAAAAACAGAATACAGAAGCTTGAAGCAGAACTAAAGATTACGAATGAGAAGTTTAGTGAGGAAAATATAAAGAAGTTGGTTTTTGAATTAGCAGGATCTTACTTCAAAGAACAGAACAAAGATTATAAGATGACTTTTGGAAGTTCGATGAAACAGAAGCCAATCAAGAAAAATTAAGAAACTTATCGACAGTAGTGTCGGAAAGATTAATCTAATTTTTCCAAATAAGCTTCTCCTTGCGGGTCATAGAATAATCTTAAATTATTATTTTTTAGAAGATCCATTCCTATTATAGTTATTGAACATGCTAAAGGATCTACAGAAACATAAAGATTATCCATCTCTATTTTAAGAGAAGTTTGGTCTTCTTTTTTTAAGTAAAAAATTAGCTTTTTATTGTATTGACATAAAGCTAATGTCCCTCTTGAAATACCTGAAACATTTTTTATAATTGCCATCCCCTTAGTTGGAACTTGTAATTGTAATGCATCTTTATGACTCAATATAGTTATATCCGATCCAGTATCAATTACTACAAGGATTGAAGAAGGAGCATGAGAACCAAAAACATTAACAAGAATATTTGGCATTAACCTCTCTTTATATTTAACATTAAGAGGAATTATCATTGTTATAAAACCAGAATTGATCCCGCAAGGGGTATAAATTCTACAAGAACTTTGGATCTGCTTATACTCTTTGTATCTAACTCATCAAATACCTCTTCTGGACTATTTTCTACAGCTACAACCTTTGCCCCGGATACTGCAATAAATTTATTTGGATATTTCCCTTCAAAATCTCTGAAGTTTTCATTGAAAAATTTTAGGTTTTTCTCGGCTATCTCGAACATTTTTGTTTCTTGTTCCATTTTGTATCAACTTTATAATGACATTAGCTTATAAACCTTCCTATTAGAATTAGATACCTGCAACGAAGAACAACAAGTTTTTGCCATTTTAACCTCCTTTTTTAACACAATAATACTAAGAAAACTTAGGTTTATAAATATTCTTATTTTGAAGTATATGCTTATTTTTCTAACTAAGTGGTGACTATTATTTTTTTATCTTTTCCTTTTCTTCTGAGCTTTAGAGATAGTAGGAAACCTAACTTTTGTCTGCCAAGAATGGCTTTTACAACGAGGGCAAACATCTGGAATTTCTTTTCCCGCAGGATGTTTTTTTCGAGGTATCCATACCTCGCCACATCTTAAGCATTTATACCCCTTCATTTCAATAATCACTTCATATTCCTTATCTGTCATAAAGAGTATATACCTATTGGGTATTTAAACATTATTGTGATTGAGTATATTCCTGAAATTTTCCCGCAGGAATTTTTTAAACAGATGGATTATCTCTCTTCTGGTGAGATAGGAGTGCTGGTAGGGGTCTTCTGGTCTCTTTATGATCTTTCTCTTAGTGATAACTCTCAATAAACTATATACTACAAAATATATATTGCAGTATAATGATAATTATATACTCATTAAGTTTATACTTATTAGGTATATAGATACCTGAACTCAAAGCAAGAAGGGAGTGGCGATTCATTCAAACAGCTATTCCCTTCTAAGCCTAAGTCCTAAGTGGCATTTAGGGTTGATCAAATCCTCAGAAGGATAAGAAATGAGAGAAATGTCGTATAAGAAGGAAAAGACGACATAATCACTCAATTATACTCATAAAATTAAATAAAAATTGTCGCAAAACATGACAAATTGTAAGGAGGTAAAAATGGAAACAGAAATACAAAGCTTAAAAGATTTTAGTGGAACAGAGCAGTATTATACTGGCTATCTGGGAGTTAATCTGACAGATGGATCTTATTTTGTTGGGTGCAACTCTGCAAGCTGGCTAATTACTGATATTTGTTCAGTTTTAAAGGTAGATCCTAAAGTCAAAGGAGAAGATTTCGTAAGCATAAAGTTTAAAGTCAATTTAGACAACACAGCAGAAGTTATTTATACAGATGGAAACTATAAAGTTTTATTTAAACAGAAATATGAATTTACTGACTTTAAAGAGCATTTTAAAGAGTCTGAAGTTAGCTTTTTTTATACTGGAAATGTTTTGATGTTAGCGAGTGAATATTGATTTAAGCTTATTTTTTTTGATTTTTGATTTTTTATTTAAATTTTGAAGGATTTTAATGTTTAACTAAATTTAAAGCGAAAGCAGGAGGAAAAATGAAGTTACCAAGAAGTTTATCAGAAGAAGAGTTCACTTTATTGATAAAGAACACAAAGAAACTCAAGCATAGAATCAGTTTTTTAATTGCTTATGAAAGTGGTTTAAGGGTTTCTGAGGTATGCAATTTAACGGAATCGGACTTTGAGTTAAAGGGTGGAAGGATCCTGATTAGACAGGCGAAGGGCAAGAAAGACAGGATTACAGCGTTGGGCAA
>JAPLYA010000012.1 GCA_026395775.1 Candidatus Pacearchaeota archaeon | reverse complement strand
GGGAGTATGTATCTCTCTTTTAGAGATATAAATTATTCTTCCATTTTTTCCATGATGATTACCATCAGATGAAACAGCTTCTCTAACTGCAACTACAGTATCTGCTTTTGGATGTATTGCTGTTAATAGTTCAGAAGTGTAACTTGCATCAATTTCGGGCTCAACAACAATATCATACGGATCAGGACCAAGCACTCTAAGCATGATTTTAGCTGTTTCTAAGTCATGACAAGCATAAACCCATTTATGATCCGGAAAATGGACCAATCCTTTATTTACAGCTCTAGCTACTCCTTTCATGTGCTCGTGATTTTCTGCTCCTACAACAATTATTAATCCTCGTTCTTCCATTTTCAATAGTTCCAACTTCATAGTGTTTTTTTAATCAAAAACTAGAAGTAATTAGTCATATAAATCAGGCTTTTTAAACCTTATGTATTTTAAGTTTTTTACGAAGAGAAAAAAGTTAATAAGAATTAAAAAACTATTTTAGTCGCAGGGAAAATTGTGTTCATTGGTTAATTGAATCCACAACCTCCCTTTTAAAATCAAAAAAACAATGGGGCACCGCATGTCAAAAACTAATGTTTTTGAGCACTATCAAGAACATAAATTCTTGAAGCCTTAAAAGGTGCGGTTTGTAAAGCCCCTTGTTTCCGCGAAAATCTTTGATTTTCGGGACCCTAAAAATCTTGAAAAGATTTTTTTGGTTAGGATGCCAAGAGAATCAGCAGATTCTCGGACACAGAAAATTGTGAAATTATGAACAATTTTCTTGTGCTCAGAAAAATCTGAAGTTGTGAAGCAACTTCTGCACCATAAATGGTGCAATCTATTTTTCTGACATTATAAAATAAAGTTTTATTTCTTTTTCTTAACTTTCTCTTTCTGCAAATCTAACTTTATATGAAGCTCCTTCAACTGATGTTCAGAAACTTCAGAAGGAGCATCAAGCATTATATCTTTTCCCTCTGAATTCTTTGGAAAAGCAATAACTTCTCTTATTGATTCTGTATTTGTCAAAATTTGCATTAACCTATCCAAGCCAAGAGCAATTCCTCCATGTGGGGGAGCTCCAAATCTCAGAGCATCAAGCAAAAACTTAAATCTTGTCTCCTGATCTTTCTTATCAATCTTAAGAATATCAAAAACTTTCTGCTGAACTTGAGAATCATGAATTCTAATGCTCCCCCCTCCAATTTCAACACCATTCAAAACAATATCATAGGCAACACTTCTTGCTTTTTCGGGATTTTTCTTAAAGTCTTCCATGTTCGGACTAGTAAATGGATGGTGATTTGCAACATATTTTTTATCTTCTTCAGAATACTGAAATAAAGGAAAATCAACAACCCAGACAAAAGCATATTCCTTGTTATCTTCTTTATTTTTTCTTAAATCGGGCCTGTCAATCTTATATCTTTTCATAGATTCTTCATAGGTTATCCTTGGAAATGGTATCTTGATATCCATATTAAGAGTTTCTTTCCATATTTTTTTCAATAATCCTTCAATCAGCTT
>JAPLYA010000088.1 GCA_026395775.1 Candidatus Pacearchaeota archaeon | reverse complement strand
TTCCCGAAAGAGTTATATCTCATTCCTTGCTTTAGAATTTTATTGCTTTTACAAAAAGGACATTTCATATTATCACCTCCTCGTATAGAAAGAGGAGATAATTGTATATAAATCTATCTGACGATAACTATACAGTATCTTTCTAGAGATAAGTTTTTATATTTCTGTTTTCTAGCAATACTGAGATGATGTTCAAAAAGGGGACTGCTTTGTATGCCTACGAGATAATGAGAGAGGCTGGAGAAGATGTTATGTATATTAATTATCTCGGCTCAAGTTCTGTTCCTAATCTGGCTGAAAACTCCGAGGTAATGGCAAGAACAGTTGATTATTTAATAGAAAGTCCGAATGTTGCCAGAATTGTTTTTGTTCAACAAAGGAATTATAGCTATGATTTTGCCCAAATTGCTCTGTTGCTTGAAATTTCTCAATTGTATAGCCATTTGATAAAGCAAGAAAGAATTCTTAGTCCTGAAAAGCTTGTTATCCAATGTCAACAGTGTCTTGGAAAAAGACACGGGAATATGACCTATTTTTCAAGCCTGCTGAAACAAGATCCCCTTAGAGCTTATTTTGAAGTCAAAAGATTTTTGAGAGAAGAAAGAGTTATGCTTGAAAAATTACCTAGCCAGTGCAAGGCTTGTGAGATGAGCTATCTGAGATTGCTAGAAAAGATAATGGCTTTGATGGACAGTTTAACGCTAATTAAAGAAGCAAGGGAATTATATTCTGGCAATAGAGAAGCTTATAATCAGTTTTTTAGAGCTGATGTAATCCCTAATTTTACTTTTACTAGATTAATGGCTGGGATGCCTGAAGCTGAAATTGTAGATGAGTATGAAATTGGAGAGAGTTATGAAAAAAGTGTTGTTACAATTCTCAAGAAAAAAAACGAGGCAAAGTATATTTATCATTTGATGCCCCCTGAATATTCTCTGGATGAGGACTTCCATATGCTACTGAACTTAGCTAGAAATGTTTTGATTGAACACAAGCCCAAAGCTGAAGAATTTGTGGATGTTGATAGAACGAGGCAAGTATTTTTTAATATTTCAAGAGACTTGCTACAAGAACTTGCTGAAAGTAAAAAGATAAGTTTGGATTATGATGATTTGAATAAGCTTGCTGGGATTTTAGTGAGGCACACAATTGGTTTTGGTTTGATTGAAGTTTTGCTGCAAGATTCTAAACTACAAGACATTGTTTTAAATGCGCCTGTTAGTTTGAATCCTGTTTTTGTCAGACACGCTGATTTTGATGAGTGTGTTACTAATATTATACCAAGCCAGGAGGATGCCGAATCCTGGGCTGCTAAATTTAGAATGTTATCTGGGAGGCCGTTGGATGAGGCAAATCCGATACTAGACACTGATTTAAGCATAGGTAAGATAAGAAGCAGAGTTGCTGTTATTCAAAAACCATTGTCCCCGAGAGGAATAGCATATTCTATAAGGAGACATAGGGAAGAGCCCTGGACATTGCCTTTGTTTATGAAAAATAAGATGATAAATCCGTTTACAGCTGGCTTGTTAAGCTTTTTAGTGGATGGGGCTAGAACTCTCCTCGTGGCTGGTACCCGTAGTTCAGGAAAAACTTCAATGTTAGGGGCATTGATGCTGGAGATAATGCCCAAATTCAGAATAATATCTGTGGAAGATACGCTCGAGTTGCCTGTTGATGCTCTGAGAAAACTTGGCTATGATATTTTGAGGATGAAAGTTAGAAGTGCTTTGTTGCAAACATCAAATGAGATTGCTGCTGATGAGGGAATCAGAACAAGCCTAAGATTTGGAGATTCTTGTTTAATAATAGGTGAGGTAAGAAGTGTTGAAGCTAGAGCGTTGTATGAAGCAATGAGAGATGGAGCTCTTGCCAATGTTGTTGCTGGAACAATTCA
>JAPLYA010000024.1 GCA_026395775.1 Candidatus Pacearchaeota archaeon | reverse complement strand
TGTCAAGAGCTTTGATGGAAGCAATAAAGAGGGCTGGCAAGTTCAGAATTATGTCTTCAGGAAGAGTTCAAGGACCTGCACTACATTTAATTGTTGAAAAAGAGCTTGAAATTGAAAAGTTTAAGCCAGAGGCATATTGGCAGATTTTTATTAAATTAAAAGGGCATGAGCTAGAGTTAAAATATGAAAAAGATATTCACAAGAAAGAAGAAATTGAGAAATTTAAAAAACTTGAGGGGAAAAAGGGCTTGGCTAGAACAGAAAAAAGTGAAAGGAATATTCCTCCTGGGTTTCCGTTCGACTTAACTAACTTACAAAGAGAAGCTTACCGATTGTTTGGAATTAATCCCGCCAGAACATTGCAGATTGCTCAAAACCTTTATCTTGCGGGATTAATCTCTTATCCAAGAACTTCTTCTCAGAAAATTCCAGAAGCTATTAAACCTAGAGAGATTTTGAAAAAACTTCCTCAAGCTTATACTGTGTTTGTAACAAGAGATAAGCCTGTTGAAGGAGGCAAGTCAGATCCTGCTCATCCTTCTATTTATCCAACTGGAGAACACTTAAAACTAATTGGAGAAGAGGAGAAAATTTACAGCATAATTCTCAAGAGATTTATAGCATGCTTCTGCGATGATGCTATAATTAAAGATAAAAAGGTGGTATTTGAATGTGATGAAGGCAAGTTCAAAGCTTCGGGCTTAGAAATAAAAGAAAAAGGTTGGATGCACGTCTACCCATTAAAGATAGAGGAGCGAGAGGTTGAAGATATTGAAGGAGAGAAAATTATTAAAAAATTAAGAATAGAAGAAAAAATGACCCAACCTCCAAGAAGATACACTCCTGCTTCTATTATTACCGAACTAGAAAAAAGAAATCTGGGAACGAAAGCCACTAGAGCAAATATAATTGAAACTCTCTATGCTAGAAATTACATAAAAGAACAGAGCATCCAGGCAACTCCTCTTGGCATAAGCTTGATAAAAACACTTGAGAAATACTCTCCTGTTATAATTGATGAAAAACTTACAAGAGATTTTGAAAAAGACATGGTTGAAATTGAGAGAGCTAAGAAGGGGTTAGAGGAGAAAGAGGAGCACATTATAAAAAAAGCAGAAGTTTCTATAAAAAAAATAGCAGAAGATTTCAAGCAGCATGAAGATAAAATTGGGAAAGAACTTGTGTCTGCAACAGAAGAAAACTATAAACTTGAGAGAGCTGAGAACGAGTTAAACGAGTGTCCTGTCTGCAAAAAAGGCAAGTTGAGAATTCTTTTTAATAAAAGATTTAGAAGAAGTTTTGTTGCTTGCAATAGCTATCCTGAATGCAAGACAACTTTTTCCTTGCCTCCTGGATTAATAAAGAAGACAGATAAAATCTGTGAAGCTTGTGGATTTCCTATGTTGCTAGCAATAAGAAAAGAAAAAAGACCTTGGATGTTTTGTTTTAATCCGAATTGTAAGACTAGGTTAGAGTACGAGAAGAGTAAAGAGAAGAAATAATTCTATATTGGTAAAAGATAAACTATTTCAGCATACTTAACAAGGGTTTCGTTTGTTTGGGAAAACAATTGTCTCAACTAACACAATTGCCAAAAACAGCAGTTTAGTTTTAACTCTTAAATATATTTATAAAGAAAACAAGCTTAAAACAAACATGGAAAAAGAGGGCATGTTCTGGAGTAAAATTGGGAATAAAGTTAGATGTGAGTTATGTCCTCATTTTTGTGTTCTTGCCAAGGGAGAGGTCGGGAAATGCGGGGCTAGAGAGAATATCAATAATAAACTTGCCAGCTTGAGCTACTCAAGATTGTGTTCTCTGGCAATTGATCCTATTGAGAAGAAACCTCTTTATCACTTTCTTCCTGGAAGCAAAACTTTATCAATAGCTAGCCCTGGTTGTAACCTCAAGTGTAAACATTGCCAGAATTGGCAAATAAGCCAAGCCAAGGTCAGAACAATTGAGATGAGTCCTGAACAAGTAATTAAGGAAGCTAAAAAAGACAAAATTAAAATCATTTCTTATACATTCACGGAGCCTACCACCTTCTATGAATATATGCTTGATATTGCTAAACTTGCTAGAAAGAGTAGAATGAAGAATGTTCTTGTTACAAATGGTTTTATTAATCCCGAGCCCTTGAGGGAGTTGCTTAAGTATATTGACGGGGTTAATGTTGATTTAAAAGGTGATGACGAGTTCTATCAAAAAATCTGTGATGGAAAATTAAAGCCTGTTCTAGATTCTATAAAACTTATTTATGATTCAGGGGCATGGCTGGAGATTACTAACCTCCTTATCCCAGGATTAAATGATAGCCACGAACAAATAAGCAGATTAGCTGAATTTGTTGCTAAACTAGACAAAAATATACCATTACATTTTTCAGCTTTCTTTCCTTGCTACAAACTGGGAAATTTGAAATCAACCACAATTGAAACACTTAGAAGTGCTAGGAACATCGCTAAAGCAAAGGGTTTGAGTTATGTATACACAGGAAATGTAAATGAGAGCAATGATACTTATTGTCCTAGGTGTAACAAGCTTCTTACAAAAAGAGATTATTTCTATCATAATGAAAATAAACTTAAAAAGGGAAAATGTTCCTGCAAACAAGAAATTGCTGGTGTCTGGCAATAATATTGCTAGTTTGCATAAATCTAACCAGTGGTTTGAGAATAAATGAAGTTGAACTTAATCCACAGGGAGAGGATTCTGGAAATGAGTGGGTTGAGCTATATTCTAGTGAGCAGATTGATTTATCAAACTATTTTCTAAAAAATTATGACAACCAAACAATAACCCTATCGGGAAGTTTCAATGGTTTTTTTATTGCTAATCTACAGGGACAATGGCTTGATAATTCCAATGAAAAAGTTTTACTCTTGCTTAACTCGAGTTTAATTGATGAAACAAATTTATTTTCAGATTCTTCTAATGACAACAGAACTTGGCAATATTGCTCTTCAGGCTGGAAACTTGTAGCTAGCACCAGAGGTTTAGAAAACTCTTGCCAGACACAAGATATTACTATAAATCAAACTTCCAACAATCAAGATGTTAGCATTCCACAAATCCCCAGTATTGACATTATTTTAATTTTTGACAACCCCTTAGAATGTACAGGGGAATTTGAAGTGGGGTTTAAAGCATTTAACTTGCAAGATAGAAGTTATGATGTTAAACTCTGGCTTGAAAAAGATGATAATGTAATATCTGAAATTTTCGATGACAATGATGAAGTTTGGTATTCTGGAAATTACTATATTAATAAAGCTTTTTCTGGAGAAGGCAATAAAACTCAAGATATAAAGATGAGGTTGAAGAAAGACTATGCTAATTTTTCAGGAGAAGCTTGGATTAAGGCAAGAATAAAAGAGAACAATAAAGATGCTATACTGGATTACAGGGAAGAAACTATTGAGATTAGCCAAAAAATTCCAACAATTATTGATGCAACAGTTCAGAATTTAAATACTGAACAGAGCACAACTAGTGAAAACTTAAGCAGTGATGTGATAATCCTTACAAAAGATATAAAAAGCCAAAAAGTTTGGAAATCAAAGCTTGAATATATAAAAGAGTACTCTATCTATGGGTTCACTCTTTTTTGTATTTTGGCCCTGATTATCATTGTAATAAAATACAAGTCAAAGAAGAGATTTAAAAAATAAGAGAAGTAAAAATAAAGCTATTTAGTATATACGGGGGGAGTTTTGGTCAGAGAAATTGTGTTGGTTAAAAAACTGGCACAATTACTGAGTAAACAAAACAGGGTTAGTAACCAAAAAAACTCTTACAAATAGAGTTTTTAGGGTGCTCAGAAATTCGAAAATGAATGAGAATTTCTGACATTAACAACAAGAACAAAACATGGCGGAGAAAATAACAGCAATACTAATAATAGAAGTTTTGGGAAAACCAGCTGAATATATTAAGAAAGCTCTGGAAGATATTCTTATAAAACTGAAGAATGAGAAAGATGTAAGGGTTACTCACGGCGAGGTTAAAGAACCAAAAGAGCTTGAATCTGGCATATTCACTACTTTCGCTGAAATAGAGCTTGAAACAAATATACAGATGTTGATGAACCTGCTGTTTTTATATATGCCTTCTCATATAGAGATTATTCAGCCTGAAAACTTGAATTTAAAAAATTGCGATTTGAACTCTTTCTTAAATGAGATAACGAGAAAACTTCATCAGTATGATGAGCTTGCAAAAGCAATGTTAATGGAGAAAGAAGTTGCAAAACAACCCCCGGTAGCTGACTTTGTACCTGTTCCTGTAAAGAAGAAAATAAAGAAGAAAAAATAATTCTGTTGGGAAAAAAACTAAATAAAGCAAGGTTTTTAAAAGAGATATACCTCTTTTATTTATGAATAAACTGTTATTGATTGCGGCTTTTTTCTTAATAAATTGTGCTTTCTTTGTCTCTGCCACCTGTGGAAATAATCTTATAGAAACAAATGAGGAATGCGATAGTGGGAGTCTAAATGGCAATGATTTTTGTACATATAATTGTACTTTTGTTGGCGGTACAAGAATTCCCGTAATTTGCGAGTTTATGTATAATGCTATTGCAATTAAAGATTCTATATGCAATATCTCTTTTGGTAACATTTTTGGAAGCTGTATTATCAAAACTGGAGAAGGAACGTGCACATCGAATCTTTTATTACCCCGTAACGGGAATATAGAACACTATGAACAGTATTTAATAGGCAGATTGAATGGTAAGCTTTTGAACAATAATGCATATAATGGAGTAAATTACTTTGTAAATTTTAATACAGAGGACGAGACAGATTATTGCACAGATAGTGACGGGGGGCAAAAGTGGGATATAAAAGGTACAGCAACATTGATTTCTGGATCAGTAGAAGAAGACAGATGCATAACAGTATATGGTAATCCAAATGTTCTTCGGGAAAATTATTGCAAAAAAGGGATAAACCAAATACTTCAAATAAATTATGGCTGCCCCAAAAAATGCTACAATGGGGCTTGTGTTGATTGCGCTCCCGATTGTTCTGGTAAAGATTGTGGGGATGATGGATGTGGCAGAACTTGTGGAAGTTGTACTGATGGAAAAAATTGCAGTAATGAAAAATGTATTTTAATCTGTTCTGAAAACTGGAATTGCACTGTGTGGGGAGAATGTTTGAATAATCAACAAACAAGAACTTGTACTGATATGAACAATTGTGGAACTACATCAAACAAACCCTTGATTTCTCAATTTTGTGAAAAGCCCCCCGTTTATATAGCAAATAAAAAAGTATTAATTGAAAGAGGGGAAAGAATTAATACCTTACAAATAGAAGAGCAGGTTATAGAAACTTCTCTGACAATAATTGAAGATTCTTCAAAAGTTTATATTCAACTTTCAAGTGGAAGTAAAGAGGAAGTAAAGATTTTGCCAGAAGAAGCAAAGATTAAGGCGACTAAAATTGAAAGTAGCAAAAATATTAAAATAGAAGAAGAGAATAATCGGGCGGTTTATGTTATTTCAGGGGTTAAAACAGTAAGACTTTTCTTTTTATTTCCTATTGAAGCAAAAGTTGAACAAAAGATTGATATTAAAAACGGCGAAGTTGTGTCTACAAAAAAACCTTGGTGGCATATTTTCGCTTTGGGAATTTAAAATGAATGAACAAATACAACAAGAAGTTCAACAAATGCCTCAAATACCAACTTTTATAACAACCCCGAATATAGAAACTAAAAAGAAATCAAAATGGTTAAAATGGATAATGATTATCTTAGCGTGTATTTTGATTGTTGGTTTTGTAGTCTTGGCTATTTTTTGATATTGAACGCTCTCTTTACTTTTTAAAATGAACAAAATTGCAAAGGATGGATACTGTATACTAATCATCAGTTTCCTTATTAGCCAAATATCTCACCAATTCTAACAGCTTGTTTCTTTTCAGTTTCAGATTTATCCCAGCCATTTCTGCTGGTGTTTTTCCTTTCAATTGCTGATTTGGGTTCACAAA
>JAPLYA010000021.1 GCA_026395775.1 Candidatus Pacearchaeota archaeon | reverse complement strand
AAAAAAAGTTTCCCCAAGGTAAAAGAGTACCATCTGCAGAGGAAAATTCTAGTACATGTCCATCTCTTCCTAGAGCATGCCTTTCAGCAACCTCATAATCGCCTAAATAAATACAAGACTTTCTTAAAGATTCCCGATATTCATAATCTAAGGGATTGAAATCCTCCATAGGTATTACTCTCGGCCCGTCCATATGAAATTTATACGCAGCATCCCAATCAGACATATCTTTACATTCGGGCAAGTGTTTCTTCCCCAATTCTGCCATTTGAGCAATCAGCTTGTCTAATGCCTGAGCATTATATGATCTTTCATCTACTTTTTCGCCAAATGGAAATAAAGCTCCATCGCCCAATATTTTAGTCAAATCCCTATTTGATCCGTGATATGCTATAATTTTGTTTGCCATATTTAATAACTAAAAACCCTTAGGGATCAGAGTTCTATATTTATCTCTAATTCTGTTTAAATCAGCATATTTGGTCCAATCTAATCCCTCTGCAAAATCAGCGAGTTCATCAAGTGAGGTAAAAGAAACATCAGGAGATTCTTCTGTAAGCTCTTCGTCGTTTCTTGCGTTTCTTAGAGGAATTACAAACTCTTCTTTAAGTTTTGTTATATCTTCTTTTCTTCCATCACCAATGAAACAAGATGCAGAGGTCACCGTATGATCATACATATGCAATAACAGTTTCTTAGTACTTTGGAACATCTTCAAACTCCCTAAGTAGACATCTTCTGCCCTCTAGCTTCAGCTTTTATTCTTTCCCACTCCGGATTATCTTCCGTCTTCTGCTCTTTAACTTCAGTAGGACTCAAAGCTTTTGCTAGAGCAACATACTGATGTTTAAGATTCTTGTTCCAAAGCTTTGCTCTTGCTTTTTCTCTTTTCTTTTCATCAGGTTCTATGTCTTTAACTTCATCTTCCATAAAGTCTTCAACATATTTGTAATTATCTTCAAGGAATTTCACAATAGCTTCTTTGTCTATTTCTTTTTTATCATTTCTGAATAGCTTGCTGAATTTTTCAGTTATTCTCTGAATATGGTATTGTACAAAATTGTGTTGAACATCTCTTTGATAAACCCCAACATATCCTTGGATTTCAACAGGGAGTTTCTTAAATGAAGCATCAACATCTTTTTGGACAATACTTTCTAGTTCTTGTTCGCTTTTAGCTTCCCTAATCTGTTTAACCTTACCAACCAAATCAACAATTTCATCATGTTCTTTCTTGCCTGTTTTGTATAAAGGAACAGATTGAACTAGAATCCAAAGCTGTTCAGGTGAAGCCTTATCTAAAACTTCATCTCTGTTCTTTTCAACATATTTTGCAAGTCCAACATATTCTGCTCCTAATATACTATCGGCTGCAACTAAAGCTTTATGTGGATCTGCCACAAGTTCAGCATAATTTCTTCCTGCTCCTTCATTAGTTGCTCCGCCAGGCAGATGTGGAGCTAATTTATCAGCCAAATCTTTTAAATTTCCAATATCCTCTTTATTTTGGGCAACAGCAGCATTATACTCTTCCAAGTCCTTTAATTTGTCCATATGGTATGCAAATACTTCTCTGTCATAATCGCTTTGTGGTATTACAAAAGGTATTGCTTCATCGCCATTAACTTTGTCTTCAAGAGCCATTTTCTTCCCTCAAAAATTTATTTAAACTATATTCGAGAACATGAGAAATATTTCTGAACTTACCACTAGAGATGAGTTCCTTTACATCTTTTACCTTCTCTTTATCAATTGTTATACTTAATTTTTGTTTCATTTTAAATATCCTCAGATTTCAAAAGGCAAAAAATTTGCCAAATTTTTTTCATGCTACTTTTCCTTATTTCACACCACCACACTTGCTAGGTAGTTGTTTACACTTGAAAGTAGTATAAAATAAGGGTTTATAAAGCTTGTGGATGTGACTACTATAAAGTTACAAGAGAAAACTTAGGTTCAAGTTGAATAATAATTAAGAGGTAAATAAAAAACTAATTTGTAGAGGGGGTAATTGTTTCATCATTTTGGAAATTCAATTCAAGACCAAAGAACACAATTACTAAGTATACTAAAATGGGGTTATTTATTACCAATAAAAATCTCAATTAAAAAATATCTAAATTTGGGGCGAAAAAACATCTATCTCAATATTTGTACTGGGGAATTCTTCAGTTTCTTCTTCTTTATCTTGAACTTTTTCTTCTTTAACTTCTTCTTTCTTCTCAATTTTCTCGCCAGAATTCATCATTTTTTCTACTCGAGCTAGCTCATAGCAATCCTTGCAATAAACAGGCCTAACTCCGTCTGGCTGGAAAGGGACGTCTGTTCTTTTCTTACAACTGGAACAAGTTGCTTCAAATCTTTTCTTCTTGCTTTCTTTTTCTTCTGTTTTCTTTTCTATCTTGAATTCCTTTGTTGTTTCTTGCTTGGCTTTGAAACCTTTATTTTCTAAATCACTAACTTGCAAGCTTATATCATAAGCCCTGTCTGCATTTACTGAGATTGAATCAATTCCATGCTTAACTAAAAACTCAACCATTTCTTCTTTACTTCCGGCCTGCCCGCAAATTGAAGTTTCAACATTATATTTCTTACATATTTCAATAACAGAAACAAGTTGTCTTAGAACAGCAGGATGCATCTCATCATATAAATCTTGTATCTCAGTATTACCTCTATCAATAGCGAGAGTATACTGGGTTAAATCATTTGTCCCGAAACTTATAAACTTGATATTTTCTTTACATAATTCATCAATAATCTGAACAGCCGCAGGTGTTTCAATCATTACCCCAAGTTTAAGATTTTTTATCCCAAGCTCTTCCAACAACCTCTTAACCTTCTGAACCTCTTGAACTGAAATAACCTGAGGCATCATTATTCCTAATTTCTTATTTATTTTGGAAGCCGCGATTAATTCAGCTTTCAATAATTCAGGATATTTTAAGCTAGCTCGGATTCCATGCATCCCAAGCATAGGATTTACCTCAACCTCTTTTTTAGCTCCTTCAAGATGTTGAAATTCATCACTTCTTATATCGCTTGTTCTAACCCATATCTCATCAAAATATTCAGCAATTTTGCTTAATCCTGCGTAAATAATCTTCTCATACTCTTCTGGCTTTTTTATAAAAGCAAGAGGATGTTTCCCAGATTCTGCTATTATTCCCTCTAATCTTGTCAATCCAACTTCCTTACAACCCGTTTTGCTTGCTCTTTCTGCAAAATCAGGCAAATCAACCATAACTTTTATTTTTGTTTTTGTCTGGACTATTTGTTTAATCTCGACTTTTTTAGCTTGAGTTTCTCCAGAATAAACCTTTCCTCTGAAACCATCCACTGTTACTTTATCTCCAGTTTGTAATGTTGTTGTTGCTTTTCCAGTTCCCACAACAGCAGGAATTCCCATTTCCCTAGAAATAATAGCAGCATGGCAAGTCTGCCCTCCTTCATCTGTAATAATAGCAGAAGATTTTTGCATAGCCACAACCATATCTGGATTAGTCATCTCTGTAACTAGAATATCTCCT